>JAJSLM010000002.1 GCA_026127925.1 Thermoplasmatales archaeon | reverse complement strand
CGCACTTGTTAAAGAGGGTCTCGATAAAGCATCCGAGATGTTCGAGAGATGGTATCCCTCACTGTACAATTACAGAGCGTACAGTGAATCGTACCAGAATAGGCTGAGAACAACAAACGTGCTGGAGAGACTTAACCTGGAATTCAAGAGGAGAACGAAAAAGATAGGGGCATTTCCGTCGGAACAGTCTCTTCTGAGACTTGTTGTGACAATAATGATGGACGTAAATGAAGAGTGGGTAACGGGGAGAAGATATATTAATATGGAGGAGGATTAGGGAATGTATAGGATCTTTTCGAAATTACAGCAAATCATGTACACTATCAAAATGAACTGACGCAAATGATGTACACGATGAAACCTGGTAAGAATTAGAAATAGAAAAGGGATTAAAATATTCGTTTTAAAAAAAGGTATTTAGGTTTTCATTATTTCCTTTATAGTAAGTTTGCTGGGTGGGCACCGAACAGTGGCATTGGGAAGTAATCATACCCTGATGTAATTAGACCATTGTTGTTATATGGTTCATCGTGCCTGAAGTGGAAATGATAATTCCACCAGAAGTTCCCCAAGTACCCCATGTCCCAGCTGTCCGTATAATTAACGGCAGAACCGCTGTATATGCTGTAGTTCGGGCTAATCGCAGCGGAATAGACGTCAAAAGCGTTAAAGAATATAGTGTTATTATTGCTGTAAAGCATCAACCCGACAGGATTCATATTAGAGCTTGCGAAATTAGTTGAAACATCGATTACACTGTAGCTTGTTGTATTAAGCATTGGATCTTGGTAGAATACGTTTCCATAAACCATATTGTTTCCAGACATAGATGACATGTCGTAGATTAACATCGAACTATCCATTGTATAGAAAGTGTTCCAAGATACTACAACATTCTGAGAATTCCAGAGCAGGAGATTAGCGACAGGAAATTCTGTCTGCTCAAAGGAAAACCACCCTGTAATGAAATTGTTACTGACCTGTACGTTACTAGATGAATAAATAACTATTCCCAGAACATTACTACCTGGTAAGCCGGCTTTGGGACAATATTATTCTGGACTCCCATGATAATTTCGCTTTCGGAGGTTTCTATGACTTTTCCGACATAGTATTCTGCTCTATACCCTGACAGGTATGAGATGATCCTGTCAAGATCGGATTCTCGTATTATTATCACTCCCCTAATGAATTTCCTGAAGTGGATCTCTTCCGTTATTCCCTTTCTATGGAACTTGTATCTCCCATTCCATGACATTGAATCCTGTCCGTACAGGCCTCTTACAAATTTGTTGAGCGTATTCGTATTAGTTCCCTTTGGAAGCCTAAAGGCTACGATGTATGGCATTATTATGTATAGTAGATATCCATAATGTATTTAAACCTGTTTGTGATAGTGTTGCATGACAATGAGGAATTCCGAAGACCTTAGAGATCTCGTTAAGTGCGTTAGGAAATATGACGGTAAGTACTCCTTAAGTGTTCTTCAATAATAAATGAGAATACTTGAGAAAAACCTTTGAAAGCATAAGATAACATTCTGGAATTCTTAAACATCCCATCAGGGTCTAATTTCTCAAAAAAGCTAAATAAAGCATGAATATGTGGGGGGTATGGATTGCTCTCTACGTGTTGTAACTAAAGACAAAGATTCGATAACAGTCGAAATGCTGAATTATGATAATACGATTTTAAGGCCTTTTATGGATGAGCTCCTACATGACGAACAGGTTGAGGAAGCCAGATACTACATAAAACATCCCCGGATTGATAATCCGCAGATCTTTGTCAAAGTGAACACCGGAAAACCTCAGGCAGCAGTGAAGAGGTCAATAAAACGTTTAAGTAAAGTTTTTGAAAATATGGAAGTAGATCTCAAGAAGGAAATTAAGAAGACAAAAGAAGTCAACTAATGCAGAATAGGTTTCTGATAGAGTTAAGTCAGGAATTACCAGTTGCATCTTATTATGAGTTATTGAGTATATGCGATGATTCTGGCTGCTTTTTTGAATACGGATCGGATAGTTTTGCAGTAGTATCTGGAGAAGTGAAAAACGTTGAGCAAGCTGCTTTCGTGAGAAGAATTTCACTGATCATTTCTGATGCTGCCAAGCTTGAGGATATTTCCGATATCGAATTGCCAGATGGAACTTTTTTTGTAAGGTTCATGGACAGCTCTAATTGCCATGATTCCAGGATGGAATCACAGATAGGAGAAATGCTGCATGGAAAGGGGAGAGTGAAATTCAAGAATCCAGATTATATAATAAGAGCATACCACTGGCACAGATGGTACATCTGTCGAGAGATTTATTCAAATGATCCTAAAGAGTTTCAAAAGAGACGTGCCCCGCTGAGGCCTTTCTTCTCTCCAGTTTCAATAGACCCCAAATATGCAAGATTTATGGTAAACATTTCCGCAACAAAAAACGGGAATACCGTCCTTGATCCGTTTTGTGGTACAGGCGGGATTTTAATAGAGGCCCATATGTTGGGTCGTAAAATCATCGGGGTTGACCAATCTCTGGAGATGGTAACGGGATCAAGGCTTAATCTTAAGTTTCTTGGGATAAGGGATTATGAGATCATAAATTCAGATTTTCTTACTTTGCAAAATGATAAAGAGATTGACGCAATAATAACCGATCTACCCTATGGACATAGTTCCCCTACATTTGGAAATGAGATAGATCAGTTATACGAAAAAGCCTTCGAAGCTTTCTCAAAGATTCTCGGGAAAAATAAACGATGTATCGTGATCATGTCAGACCCGTCATTATTGAAATACTCGAAGAATAACTTTGTAACATTAGCGGTTATAGGGAAGAGGGTTCATAAATCCCTGACGAGATATTTTTGTTGCCTCTACAGGAAATGAAGTAATCAGTTTATATATTGTTTTAAATTACGTGTTCGGATGTTAGACCCTGTGAATCATGATATAACCAGACCAATAGAAGAGGAAATGATCTTAAACAAGAAAAGGATATCCGCCAAAGATCGCGCGATGGTTCAGAAACTAAAAAAAGAGCTTGAAGAGACCAAATGGTCTCTGAAGGAGTACAAGGATCTCTATATCAGGCAACTGGCAGAGATGGAGAATTACGAAAAGGCAAAGGAACGAGAGATAGCTCAGATAACAAAGAATGCAGGCAAAGATATAATAAAAAACCTTTTACCGTTGCTTGATACGATAGATGCAGCAATGCTAAAATCCGAAAATGGCCACGAACTCACTGTTGTGAGAGATCAGCTAATAAAGATCCTCGGTACATACGGTTTCTCTCCCATCGATGCTAAAGGAAAAAAATTTGATCCATATTTGCACGAAGTAGTCGCTGTAGTTCAGAGCGACCAGGACGGAATGATAGTCGACGAAGTGCAGAAGGGTTACAAAATAAACAATGAGGTTATAAGAACTTCGAAAGTAGTAGTAGGAAAGAAAGGTGAATAATAATGGCAAAGATAATAGGAATAGATTTAGGAACTAGCAATTCGGCTGCAGCTGTAGTTATTTCAGGAAAACCAACGGTGATTCCAAGCTCTGAAGGTGTCTCTTTGGGCGGGAAGGCATTCCCAAGTTACGTTGCCTTCACAAAAGAAGGCGATTTGCTTGTAGGAGAACCTGCCAAAAGGCAAGCACTGTTGAATCCTGAGGGAACAGTTTTTGCAGCTAAAAGAAAAATGGGTACCGACTTTAAGTACAAGATTTATGGCAAAGAGTACACACCCCAACAGATATCTGCGTTCATTCTCCAGAAGATAAAGAGGGATGCTGAAGCTTTCCTTGGCGATACTGTGAGTGAGGCCGTAATAACTGTCCCGGCGTACTTCAATGACAACCAAAGGCAGGCGACAAAGGACGCAGGCGTAATTGCGGGTTTAAACGTAAAGAGGATAATCAACGAACCTACAGCCGCTTCCCTTGCATACGGTCTAGACAAACTTAACCAGTCTATGAAGATCCTTGTTTTCGACCTGGGAGGTGGAACCCTGGATGTAACCATTATGGATTTTGGAGAAGGTTTGTTTGAGGTTGTATCGACTTCAGGGGATACGGCCCTAGGCGGGACTGATATGGATGAAGCCATAATAAAATTCCTGGTTGATGATTTCAAAGCAAAGGAAGGAGTCGACCTATCAAAGGATCAGAACGCATACATAAGGCTCAAAGATGCCGCCGAAAAGGCAAAGATTGAGCTTTCATCCACACTGACTTCAGAGATCGATTTACCATACATAACCGCCACACAAACCGGACCGAAACATCTCAAGTACACACTGACAAGAGCTAAGCTTGAAGAGCTTATTGCACCGATAGTACAGAAGTGCAAGACGCCGCTAGACAAGGCCATAGAAGAGGGAAAGCTCACAAAAGCGGACATAAATAAGATTATCCTTGTGGGAGGCCCGACAAGGATGCCTATGGTGAAGAAATTCATAGAAGATTACTTTGGCAAGAAAGCTGAGGGAGGCGTTGATCCTATGGAGTGTGTGGCTATAGGCGCTGCTATACAGGGTGCCGTTTTATCTGGGGATATAAAGGATATCATACTTCTTGATGTGACGCCATTGACTCTAGGCATAGAAACACTTGGTGGCGTTGCAACGCCCATAATACCTGCAAATACAACGATTCCAACAAAAAAATCACAGATATTTACAACTGCTGCTGATATGCAGACAGCAGTAACCATACACATAGTTCAAGGAGAACGCGCGATGGCTGCCGACAATGTTTCCCTTGGAATGTTTAATCTCGTGGGTTTACCGCCGGCACCGAGGGGAATTCCCCAGATAGAGGTTACTTTTGACATTGACGTTAATGGCATTCTTAACGTCTCAGCAGTGGACAAGGGCACGGGAAAGAGCCAGAGCATCACTTTGACCGCATCAAATAAACTCTCGAAGGAAGAGATCGAGAAAATGAAGAAAGCTTCTCAGGAGTTCGCGGAGCAGGACAAGAAAAAGAAGGAAGAAATCGAGAAACTTAACACTGCAGAAACGCTCGCATACACAGTGGAAAAGACTGTTAACGATGCAGGGGACAAAATAGATGAAGGCACAAAGAAGGATGTGCTTGAAAAAGTGAAGGAAATGAGGTCTGCAATCTCTGAGAAGGATCTGCAAAAGGTCGATACTCTTTCACAGGAACTTTCAAAGAAAATACAGGAAATTGGAGCGAAAATGTACCAGCAACCAGGTGGGCCAAACACAACAAACGAGGCACATGAAGGAACACAGCAGGAGCAAAACGAAACAACGCAAGATGAACAGCCTGGAAAAAATGAAGACGAAAAAGTGGTAGACGCAGATTATACTGAGAAGAAATAAGTGGAGCGATAGATAGGTTTGGCCAAGGATTACTACGAAGTGCTTGGCGTCAGCAAAACTGCCAGCCAGGAAGAAATAAAAAAAGCTTTTCGTACACTCGCAAAGAAATACCATCCAGATGCAAATCCGGAAAATAAGGAACAGGCAGCAGAAAGGTTCAAAGAGATCAGCGAAGCGTACGAGGTGCTCTCGGATGAAAACAAGAGAAAGATGTACGATCAAACCGGCAGAGTTGATTTCGGTGCCGGTAGATCAGATTTCACCTGGCAGGATTTTTCACACTATGACGATTTCAGTGATCTAAGAGATGTATTTAACAGAATATTTGGCGGTAACTTTGGCTTTAGCGGTTCAAACGACTTTTTTTCAGGGATGCAAAACTCCGGCCCAAATCTTGATCTAATCACTTCTATAGACATTGGACTTGAAGAAGCATATTACGGATCAACACGCGTTATAAAATATCAGAGAAATGCGCCGTGCCAGGCATGCAATGGAACCGGATCCAAAGACGGAAAGATGGTTACATGCCCAACCTGCCATGGAACCGGGCAGATACGAAATGTACGGGGACAGGGTTACTTTAGAATGGTTTCCGTCTCTGTTTGCCCTACCTGCAATGGGCGCGGAACCGTACCATCCCAACCTTGTCCCGTGTGCAAGGGGAAAGGTTATGTTACAACAACAGAGAATCTCCAAATAAACATTCCTAAAGGGGCACAGGACCAGCTCAGGCTACGTCTGAAGGGAAAAGGACAATATAATAATGGCCGTTCTGGAGACTTATATGTAATTTTGAGCGTACATGAACCGTCCGGAATTCAGAGATCTGATGACAATCTTTACGTAACCCTTGACCTTTCCTTTCCGGAGGCTGCACTTGGGGTAAAGAAACAGATAAAGCTATTCAAGGAGGAGTTCGAGGTTAACATCCCTGCGGGAACACAGCCAAATGACATAGTGAGGATTAAGGGGAAGGGAATGGCGCACATGAATAGCAGTGGTTCCGGAGACTTGATGATAAGAATTAAATTGATCGTACCAAAGCATCTTAACTCCACACAAAAGCAACTGATATCACAGCTAATGGAAGAGAACACAAAAAAGCACTCATGGTTTGGAAGATAACAGAAATACAATTTATGGAAGAATTCCAGCTTTGTTTCCTTTTATGAGAATCGTATGTGGAAAGATGCGGTTTACAAAAATATTTAGTCGGTCGGGAAATATCTTATTATGACTTTCAAAAAAGTAACTATGTCCACAAAAGTTTTTGCCAATAACAATGCTATTGTCGTATGGATCTCAGGAAGGCCGGTATTGCTTTCGAAATACGTTGGAAAGTACTATGCGATGGATGCCGTATGCCGCCATATGGGTTGCGCAATATTGGATAAGGTAGAAGACAAAGAGGCCGTTTGTCCGGCTCACAAGGCCCGGTACGATATCACAACGGGAAAAAAGACTTCAGATGCAGTCATAAAACCAGAGATAAAGTGCGAATATGAGACTATTGGCGAAAGCCTTAAGATATATAACGTCAGAGAGGATGGCGATTTTCTCGAGGTAGATATGCCATAACTAGTCTAAGACACAGAATTTTTTTACGCGTTTTAAAATTACACATGTTCGCCATGTCTCCCTCAGGAAGGTTTTCAGTGATCCATGACTCCTTTGCTCCTATAAATACGGTCCAGTCCACAATTTCCGTTGTCGCATAATAAACGTTATTTTGAGTTTAACCCAGCAATGTTATATCTTGATGTTTGCCAGTTTTAGAAACCACAGAAAAGATTATATTACTAATACGTGATATTAGCTTATGAAATTTTTCATAGCTTTCGATAATTCGGACGGTGCCAAAAAGGCTCTTAAATTCGCAATGAAATTTAAGCCTATAGCAGACGAATACATAATTTGCTATATTTCTCCTTTGATAATTGGGGCCGGTCCGACCTATGGTTCATATACTCCTCCAACCGTGTTCAGCAAGAGTGATAATGCTTCACAAGAGGTACTTAACAGTGCTAAAGAACTCATAGAGACTGAAAATGTAAACGCCTCATTCCTTGGACTTGAAGCGTCTGGCGATCAGATTGCCAGGGTAATGACAAACGCTGCGATAGAAAGAGGTGCAGACGTGATAATTACTGGAACAAGGAAACTTTCGGGGCTCAGTAAGGTGTTTCTGGGCTCGATCAGTTCGGAAATAGTGAAATTGAGCACTCTTCCAGTCATGGTTATCCCGCCTGGTTAGGCAAATCTATGAATCCAGCAACATATTCAATTTTATGAAAAAATCAACTATACGGGAGTGTTCGTTCCAAATTATTCTTTATAGAAGTCGTTTACGATCCTGAAGAACTCGTCCGTTTTGTCAATGTATACTGGGTGCTTAGAGTCGGGTACAATGACCAGTTTACAGTTCTTAATCAAATTGGAATATTCCTTTCCGAGAGACGGGGGAACGACAATGTCATTTTCGCCCCATATCAATAGTACAGGAGCTTTTATATTTACGAGATTCTCCTTTTCTGGTTCAAGCCACGCCGGCGCAACTGCAACAACGCTATCGATCATATCAGGGAAAGAAAATGCAGCCTTCAGAACCATTCCCCCACCCATTGACGCACCAAGGACGTTGGCATGGTCTATGCCTACTGCGTGCATATAATCCCTCAACATTACTGGCCCGTTAGTCAGGTCTCCTCTCTTTATGCCATACTTAGTTGATGACGGAGACTGACCAAACCCTGGATAGTCAAAGGCATATACGTTCATTGAAAGCTTATAGAATTTCTCAAAGACACCGATATCCTTCCAGTTCTGTGACGTAAAAGACCAGCCATGTAACATTACCAAGTTTCTTTTGCTTTCACTACTATATGAAAAACGATGGAAAACACTTGATCCATTGATGTTTATAAACCCTTCTTTAATATCTAACGACATATATCCTTTATTTTAAACTCGTTATAAAGGATAACGAATTTTCCAGCCATGTTCATCTTTGCATAGCTTCCTTTAGGACACGCTGAGTTACAGAAACCTATGCTGATACTTATATATCATATATTTATACACATGCAATGAGAAAAAAATTATTGCTAATAGGAATAATAATACTTGTTGTTGGAATAGTTTTTGCTGCTGTTGGCGCTTTCGGCGCAGATCATTTTATATCAACTTCAACTCTAACATTGACAAAGGATTCTCAGGGAATATTTGCTTCTAAACAGATAGAAATCTCCTCCGGGAATCTCTTCACGGTTGCATCAAAATCAAATTCGACCTATCTTGTCCGTTTTGGCGATCTTTCTTTTGTAAATTCTTCAAACATTGGCAAATATGAAGTACCTCCATTGACAAAAACATCTGTTGATTCTGTAACGAGCTTTGCTTATGATAACATAAGCGGGACCTTTGCCGTAGTATCGCTGTCTTCTTCTACTTCAACCGTTACAACCGAGCTAATAACTGATACTGGAGCCATAGTAGCGATGGGCCTATTACTGATCCTTGGAATAGTTCTCGCGATAGCTGGAGTTATCATCACCATAGTAGGAGCAATATTGAAACCAAAGAATGTCAATGGAACACAGAATTACGGTTTCAACAGATAATTTCCTCGTCCAAACAAGGAGAGGAATGCTTATATTTGCATAGAAGATGACGTAGAACTTTAGGTTAGATGTTCAATGGGAAGTATAAGACCTTCAAATGTTAAGAGAATTGCGGAAGAATTGGTGGACAAAAATCAGGATCTTTTTAATGAAAATTTTGATAGCAACAAAGAGCTTCTGAAGGCATCTATGAAGGATGCCTCAAAAAAGACTGTCAATGCTGTGGCAGGTTATGTCACCAGGTATGTCATTAAAAGGAGAGTAAAGCACCAGAAAGAAGTAGAAGAAGGCTCTGTTCTGAATTAATTCTTTTCCAGTTTTTTCTCTTTTATCTATAGATTATTTTTTTGCGTTTGATTCACATTCTTATTGTTAGAGTTCAATTCTGTTAAGGTCGGTTAGCATTATATTAATTGTAACGATTAACACTTATGATTTCTAAAGACGTGTACATAGTTTCGGCCTGCCGGACACCAATAGGGAGATTCGGAAAAAGCTTGATAAACACAAGTGCACCTGTGCTCGGATCAAGGGCTGTCACTTCGGTTATAAAGGATGCTGGGGTAGAGCCCAAGGACATACAAGAAGTCATATTTGGAAATGTTATCCAGGCAGGCGTAGGGCAAAATCCGGCGGGCCAGGTTTCTTCTTTGGCTGGTCTTCCTGATAAGACGATAAAGTATACGGTCAATACCGTTTGTGCTTCAGGAATGCTGGCTATCGAAAATGCCTCTAGAGAAATCATGCTAGGGGAAAGAGACCTTATAATAGCTGGTGGAACCGAGAATATGAGCAGAACTCCACTCTTGATCCCGCCAGATATGAGATGGGGTGTTAAACAACTTTTAACCAAGAAGGTGGAAATGAATGACAGCATGTTGGTCGACGGGTTGCTCGATGCCTTTTACTATGAACATATGGGCGTTTCCGCGGATAGATCAGCAAACAAATTTGGTGTTACGAGAGAACAAGCCGATTCTTACGCCTTGAGGAGTTTCCAGCGAGCTGAAAAGGCCTGGCAAAATGGCGAATTTAGAAAAGAATCTATAGAGATGCCGGAACTGAAGACGGATGAGGGGATAAGGAAAACCAGCATGGAAGACCTTTCAAAATTGAAACCAGCGTTTACGGAGAAAGGTGTATTGACAGCGGGCAACTCTTCTCAGTTGAGTGATGGAGCTTCCGCCCTGTTAATTGCATCAAAAAGGGCGGTTAGGGAGTACGATCTGAATCCAATTGCAGAAATAACCGGTTTTACCCAGGCATCCCTGGATCCAAGAGATTTTGTCGAAGCCCCAATCCCTGCCACAAAACAACTGCTGGATCAGATCGGCAATAATATAGATTACTTCGATCTTGTAGAACACAACGAGGCTTTTTCTATCGCGTCGATCATAGTGAGAGATCAATTAGGGATAGACGAGGAGCGCTTTAATGTAAATGGCGGCGCCATCGCCATAGGGCATCCTCTTGGGAACAGCGGGTCTAGAATTATAGTTACGCTTCTCAACGCGCTGAGATCAAGGAAACTAAGAACAGGACTTGCCACAATATGCCATGGAGGTGGTGGCGGGCATTCGCTTTCACTTGAGGTGCAAGAATGAAGGTTTCAGTTATAGGTGCGGGGACAATGGGAAATGGAATAGCGCAGATGTTCGCTGAAAAAGAAAATGATGTAACACTAGTTGATACGTTTCCTGACGCCATAAATAAGGCTTTGAAAACGATGGAGTCGTCCCTGGAGAAACTTCAAAAAAAGGGCATCATTCAGGAAGATCCTAGGACCGTTCTCAATAGAATAAAGACAGAAACTACGCTTTCTGCTCTCTCCGAATCAGATGTTTACATAGAGGCCGTTCCAGAAAGACCGGAAATAAAAAAAGGCGTAATTGAGGCCATTTCCTCAGTTACCAGACCGGACTCTATAGTAGCATCCAATACATCGTCAATCTCCATAAATCTTCTTTCAGCTTACTGTAAATTCCCACAAAAGTTTGTTGGAATGCATTTTTTCAACCCTGTCCCGGTGATGAAACTCGTCGAGATCGTGAAGTGCAACAGAACTTCTGAGGAAACACTGAATAAGGTGATGAATCTGGTAACATTGCTTGATAAACAGTACGTAGTTTCAAGTGATTACCCGGGATTTATATCAAACAGGATTCTGATGCCTTTACTTAACGAGGCTATGTTGACTTTAGAACAAGGCGTATCGACAAAGGAAGACATAGACAAGACCATGAAGTTGGGAATGAATCACCCAATGGGACCGCTTGAACTTGCGGATTTTATTGGCTTAGACGTAACAAGAGATATAATGGAGGTACTGTATCGCGAATTCGGGGATCACAGATACAAACCGCCCATCATACTTCGGAACCTTGTTAATTCTGGTAAGCTCGGGAGAAAGTCTGGTGAAGGATTTTATAAGTATTGAGGTGCAGAATATGTATAAATATATAAAGATAGAAGATAAAGAAAAAGTAAGAATAATTACTATAGCTACAGGCTCGGCGCTGAATCCGCTCAGCATTGATATCCTCAATGAAATAAAGAATGGTATCGAGTCTTCAGAAGAGAGAGTCATAGTACTTACTGGCTCAGAGAAAGCTTTCTCTGCTGGGGCAAACGTGAAGGATTTCAAAGGACTTACGCCTGCCGAAGCGTTTGAATTTGCAAGGAAGGGACACGAGGTCATGGACTACATCGCGTCGTACAGCATGCCGGTAATAGCCGCCATACACGGCTTCGCGCTCGGTGGGGGTTTTGAACTTACCCTCGCCTGTGACATAAGGATAGCAAAGCCCGGAACAGTTCTGGGGTTGCCTGAGATCACTCTTGGCATACTCCCTGGATTTGGCGGAACGCAAAGATTAAAAACACTCATCGGTGAGGGGAGAGCTTTTGACATGATTGCAAACGGTAAGAGAATTGATGCCCATGAGGCACTTGTCCTGGGCGTAGTAAATGAGGTCTCAGAAGACTACCTTGCACGCGCAAAGGAATATGCAAGAGATCTCGCAGAAAAGCCTCGTTTGCCTCTCCAATTAATAAAGCAGCTTCTGCGAACAAAGTCAGGGAATGGGTTTAAAGAGGAACAGGAAGCATTTGGAAAAGTTTTTGAAAGCCTGGACAGCAAGGAAGGTGTGGATGCGTTTCTTGAAAAGAGGAAACCATTATTTACCGGAACAAAAAGATGACCACGTGTCACTATTTCTGCTACTTCGATAGGGTGTGGGACGCAATTATTTTTTACCCTTTTCCTGAACAGTTCCAGGATTTTTTGTGATTATCACATAAACCCTTCTTCCTATGTATCTTCTGGGAATATCTGCCTTCCCTGAAGTACCTATTGGCGTCACTGTTCTCTCCAGAAACCCTTCTATCTCGTCCTCATTCAAGATAAGATTACCGTTATTCAATTCCAGTCTTCTCACCATGTATATGGATATCTATAGATAACTATTTAACCTTTCGTTGCATGAACATCCATGCCAAGGATCATGTCCGATGATATTCAATACAAACTGGAGGAGATCAACAGCACACTGGGAAAGAAATATAAGCTTGAACATCCCAAAAAGGAGAGGGACTGGAGAACATATGAACCTGAATTCTCCACCAGGATCAAAACAGCAATGAAGGATCTTGATCCCCTTATACAGGAAGCTGTATCTTCAATAAAGATCATTCCCAGGCCAGGTCACCCGCATCTCCTCACCCTGGAACAGAGAGTGAAGCTGATCCTGGTCAAGCAGCTTGTGGGTGAATCAAATAGGATGTTTGCGAACATGCTTGCTGTTTTCTCTATGCTTTCCGGAATAGATATATCATACAAAACAGTTGAAAGATTATACTCTGATGATGAGGTCATTATTGCAATTCACAACCTTCATGCGCTGATATTAAAAAGGAAGGATGTAATGAATTCGGACGCAACAGGTGATGGTACCGGTTATTCTCTAACCGTAAAGAAGAATTATGAATCGTATGCACAGAAACTGAAGGACATGGCAAAGGAGAATCCAGAACATGGTAAAGATACAAAGAAATCTAAAATTCATAAGAAACGGTTGTTCGCGTATTCCTTTGCACTGATGGATCTGCGATCCCGGCTCTACATAGCCTTCGGTTCTTCAATGAAATCTGAAAGAGAGGCATATGACAGGGCGATGGATTTTCTCGCAATTATGCGAATACACATGGATTCCATCCGTCTGGACAGGTATTATTCATCACCTTCATACATGGACAAGCTTGGCGGAACTAAAGTTTTTGTAATACCCAAGAAGAATGCGACACTCAATGGATCACAGAAATGGAAGGATACCATGAGGGATTTTGTCGAAAATACAATGCCATATCTGGAACAGTACCATCAGAGAAGCAATTCAGAATCAGGATTCGCAGCAGACAAGAAGATGCTTGGCTGGAATGTTGCACAGAGGAGGGATGACAGGATAGATAACGCTTTATTCTGCACCGGCGTGTGGCATAATCTGTTCAATATGGGTAGGTCTTAGAATAGCGTCCCACACTCACTTCGATAAAAATCATTATATATTATAATGCGGTAACTACCTGACAAGTGTCGGACAAGTGTTAAAATGTTCCTCGAATCTCTGGAAGTTGACAATTTCAAATCGTTTGGTAGCAAAAGGAGAATTGTATTCAGGAAGGGCTTCACCGTTATCAGTGGCCCCAATGGGAGCGGAAAGAGCAACATCGGGGATGCGATTGTCTTTGTTATGGGGACACGATCGTCAAAGTCGGTGAGAGCGGAAAGAATTTCAGATCTGATTCACAGGCGTCCTGATGGAACAAGTAAAAAGAATTATGCCAGCGTAAGTGTTGTTCTTGATACAGAAGACTCAGACAAAGATCCCATGGATAGGAAGATTGTAATAACCAGGGAGATCATAGGCGATAGCGACGATTATAAATCTAATTATTTGATAAACGGGAAAAAAGCACGCTTGTTTGACATTGAGGCTCTTCTCGATTCCCTGCACATATATCTTGACAACTACAGTTTCGTACTGCAGGGGGATATAAACAACGTTGTCAGGATGACAGGTTTTGAACGAAGAAAGCTCCTGGAATCTATATCCGGAATAGAAATGTTCGATATAGAAATAAACAAGGCCCAGGGTGAAATTCAGAAGATACAAGATAATTTGACCAGACTTGAAGTGATGCTTGAACAGACTCGTATAAGAAGGAATCAGCTAGAATCAGAAAAAGCTGCGGCAGAAAGATACATAGAACTTTCTACTAGATTGAAAAATTTAAAGCAAACAAAACTGAACCTTGAGATAGTATCCATAGCCAGAAGTATCAGCTCCTTTGAAGAAAGCAGGAAGTCCATGGAAAACGAGATAGTGCTCATCAATTCCAGGATCGCAGATCTTGAACAAAAGAGGGAGGAAAAGAAGATCAACCTTGAAAAGCTTAAGTTACAACTTGATAGTTCAGCGAACTCCGAACTGAAAGAGATCCGATCGACAATTGAGAACCGGAGAATCGAAATCGCCCAGATGGGAATCTCTATAGATAACCTCAACGACAGGATACAGAAGATTGATGACGAATTATCGTCTTCGAAGGAGACTATAGAAAGCCATAAAAAAAGGATCGCGTGGTTGGAATCCAACAAGATCTCAAACTCTTCAAAACTCGAAGATCTAAACAAGAAACTTTCACAGAGAAATTCTGAGCTCCTAGCACTTAGAAAGAAGATCAGCATGGACTCTTCAGATATACTGGACAAACAAAACAAAATAAAGGAAAAGGACGACCAGATCAGGGAACTCAACCGGCAAATAGAAAAAATCCAGGAAGAGAGACAGACGCTGATGAATCAGAGGGGGCAGCTATTGTCCCGCTTAGGCACGAGCGAAGAGAGGATCAAGGACATTGAATTTCAGGTAAAGGACGCAACCTGGAGACTGAAAGAGATAGGCAAAGAGCATGACGAAGGTAAGACAAACTTTGAAAGCGTGAACAAGCAGTACTATCTTCTCAAAAACGCACTCGATAACCTGAGAAAGAAGAAGGACCAGATACTTGATGAGCTCAACCGACTTGGACGCGAACACAGTCAGCTCCAGGCAGTTTCGTTATCAAGACTCGGATCATCCGGAAAGGCGCTTTCAACAATAATGGATGCAAGGAACTCAGGGAGGCTATCCGGCGTCAGGGGCACCATAAGGGACCTCATCACATTTGACGAACAATACCGGAAGGCCATCGAATCCAGTGCTGGCTCAAGACTCAATTCGGTGGTAGTGAATGACGACGGGGTCGCAGAAGAGTGCCTGAGAATCCTTAAGGCGGAGAAAGCTGGAAAGCTCACATTTATTCCCATAAACAAGATGGTTTCTGGTAGGCCAAGGGGAAAAGCTATCACGGTACATTCTTCTGAAGGGGCCGTTGGTTATGTCTTTGAACAGGTAAAGTACGATCCTGAGTATGAAGGCGCGATATGGTATGCCTTCCAGGACACAGTTATAGTGAAGGATGTCCAGACTGCAAGGAAGTATATGGTCGGTGTTCGTCTCGTCACTGTCGATGGCGACATATTTGATGCCAGTGGTGCCATAACTGGCGGGTACTCGGAATCCTCAAAGGGCAACCAACCCAATACTGGTCGGTTAAACGAACTCTCTGCGAGAATTGTTGAACTTAATTCTGAACTTGAGAAGACATCCGCGGATATTGAGCTCAAGGATAATGAGTTTGAAAGGATCTCACAGATGCTGAGAGAGAGTTCAAAGAATGAGGGATCTAAGACAACTGAGATCAGGCAACTGGAATCAATTATTGAGAACGGAAAGGTGCAAATAGAAAATATGAGAAGAGATACTGAAAAAGAGAAACGTGAACTTGAGCACCTGGATGCTGGAATCTCCGGAAAGGACGCAGATATTGCGAAAGTAAAGGAGGAACTCAGGTCGAGGGATTTGGAGAAGAACGATCTTTTCCAGGCGATAAAAGACCTGTCCCCGAAGTTTGCAGAGAAAGAGACATTGCTTCAGGATGAGGTGAATTTATTAAGTGCCCAGGTGAGCGAATTTACACTTGAACTGACAAAGATAGATTCCGACATGAAGAACATAACGGACAGGATGCAGGAGCTCAATAGCCGTATCCATACGCTCGAATCGGATAAGGTGCACTCTGTGTCTGAACTTCAGGGATTTGAATCTAAGTTGTCTGAGTTGAAAAATGATCTTGTCAAACTACAATCTGTGGAGGAAAAACTCTCTGAGCAGTATAAAGGCTTGATAGAAGAAATCAACAAAGTTGATTCCGAAATAAGGTCCCTAGAAGATCGTGTAACGACGGAAAAATCACTGGCGACTACAAAGAACGATTTGATCCTGGAGATAAATATAAAGATGAACAGCCTGGAGTCGCGCAGATCCGAACTTAACAGGGAGATGGAGGAAAACGGCGGAGAAGTGCTGGAGGAGATAAAATCGGATTCGCAGGCCAAGAGGGATATGGACGCGTGCACCTCTGATCTTAATGCTCTTGGTCCAGTGAACCAAAAAGCAATAGAGGAGTATTCCGAGGTTACTAAGAGCTTGGAAGAAATTGAAAAGGACATCTCTGGATTCAGAGAAGAGAAATCCAGCCTTGAGGCACTTACAGATAAGTTAAACAACCAAAAACGGGTCATATTTATGGAAACGTTCACAAAAATAAGCAGAATGATGAGTGAGATATACCGCGAAATCTCGGATGGGGGTGAAGCTTTTCTGGAGATTTCTAGTGACAAGGACCCCCTGAACTCAGAGATATACATCAGGGCGAATCCGAAGGGCAAAGGATTTTCAAAGGTGGAAGCGCTCAGTGGCGGTGAAAAGAGCTTGACGGCATTGTCGTTCATTATGGCTCTGCAGAGAACAAACCCGTCACCTATATATTACCTTGACGAGGTTGACATGTTCCTCGATGGAGCCAATGCAGAAAGGGTTGGCAAGATGTTTAAGCGCAATTCATTCACTTCGCAGGTTTTCACTGTTTCTCTTAGAAAGGCGATGTTAAAGTATGCAGATAACGTGATAGGCGTAACTACGATGGATGATGAAAACACAGATGTTTTTGAAAAATTCATAGATGGCGGAGATGATCCGGAGGTGGGTGGATGAATCAGGAAGAAATAATGAACAGTATAATTGTGCAGGGAACAATCTTGGAAACGGATACAAAGTTCTACACAGACATACTTGAGAGCGAGGGCACAATAGTTGAATATAATAATCCTGTTGAAAGGACAATAGCTTCCTTGTTCAGAATGTGCATGGATGGAAAGATCGATCCATGGAATATAGACCTAAGATCGTTCACAAGGATTTTCTCAGAAATTGTTGACGCGGATTTCAGGGATTTTGGAGCAGCAGGCTTTCTGATTTACGAAGCGTGGAAGATTCTCAGGCAGAAATCAGAGATGTCCATAGAGAAGAGGACTGTCCAGGAGGAAGATTTTATCGATGATGATCAGGCCTTTGATACCTACGCCAATTTTGCAGAACCAATAGAGCTTGAGATACGCGAACCTGTAAGACACAGGGAGAACAGGAAAGTGTTCCTGATCGAACTCCTCAGCGCCATGAAAGAGGCATATATACACGAACGCTCCTATTCCAGGAAGCCCAGACAGACCAACGATGTTACTGTGTCATTCGACGAGATTGTGGAATCGCTGCATTCTGAGGAACCTGCCAGAGAAATAGAGAGAGTTTATGAGCATATAATGAGCTACGAATCTCAGAGCCTGATGCTGGAAAGTGTCTGGAAAGACCTTGAAATCAGCCCTGCCTCCTTCTTTGTATATTGCATGTTCCTAGCCCGGGAAAAGAAGATAGCACTTGAGCAGGAGAGTCCGTTCTCAAACATCGTGATCAGAAAGATCCTATGAAGAAAGCTTCGGATAAGGATTACATCAGCGCTACAGAGATTTCAGAATATGTTTTCTGCTCTGTTGCCTGGTACATGGACAAGGAAGGTTACCCGAGATCGAAAGAAACATCAAAAAGGTTCAGGAGAGGAACGAGAAGACATAGATTTCTCCTTGCCAAGTACGGCTTCATTAAAGCAGCCATTATCTCGCTGGTTATAGTTGCAGCAGCTGCGATCATTGTGCTGGTTGGATTGATTCGTTGACATTACTTTTGCTCATACTGTTCTTTGTTCTTTTCTTATCGATCATTGCCATTTATTTTCTCCTCAGGGCGAGGAAGAGGTTTTCGATACCCGCTGGAAAAAGGATATACCAGGACCTCAGTTCAAATGGAAAAATTCTTCGCTCGGAAAAGTACGGGGTATCTGGCAAACCAGACATGATAAAGAGAAAACGACACAGGATGATACCTTTCGAATACAAGAGCGGAAATTCAGATTACCCCAAGGAGGGGCACGTATTCCAGATGGCCGCATACTTCCTGATACTTGAGGAAAATTATCCAAAATATAAGGTCCCTTACGGTGTCCTGAAGTATAATAACAGGGCATTTGTCCTGAAAAATGATGAGCACACACGTGATCGCCTCCTTTACGTTTTGAATGAAATGCGGTCTCAGTATGCAGAACCGATAATGAATCACCAGAGCAGGGTCAGGTGCTTGCGCTGTTCGTTTAACGAGATCTGCGAACAAAGCTTAATACGAAAAGAGAGATAACTTGGAAAATGCTTTCACTCGAAACTTTCTCAGGGAACATGGCCGAGATAATAACTCCGGAGGAATTTAACAACCTGTCCGGAAAAAAAGTAACTGCCTACTGCGGCTTCGAACCTTCCGGAATACCGCACATCGCCATAGGGCTAATGTGGCCAAAGAAGTTCAACGAGGTTTCTGGTATGGGTATTGATCTCACCATTCTCCTGGCGGACTGGCACGCAATGATAAATGATAAGCTCGGTGGGGATCTGGAAGCGATAAGGAAGAGCGGCGAGCAGATAAGGAAAAGCATGCTCGCTGTGGGCCTGTCGGACAAGATAAAATTCACCTGGGCCAAGGATCTTGTCAGCGATCCTGACTACTGGGAAATGTTCCTCAGGGTGGCCAAGGCTTCTAGCCTCACGCGGCTGAGAAGATCGCTTCCCATAATGGGCCGAACGGAGGATGAGGCTGACAAAGATTTCAGCAAGTACATATATCCCATAATGCAGGTTACAGATATATTCTATCTTGACGTGGACATCGCCTTGGGCGGAATGGATCAAAGACACGCCCACATGCTGGCAAGAGATGTTGCAGATAAGCTCAGGAAAAAGAAGGTAGTTTGCGCACACGCACCTCTCATGGGCAGCTTGAAAGGAAGCGGTAGGATGGATACATTCGTCAAGATGTCAAAGAGTGATCCGGGTGCTGCCATCCTGATGTCCGATTCACTACAGGAAATTTCTGAGAAGATGAAAAAGGCATTCTGCCCAATGAAGCAGAAGGAAAACAACCCCGTGTTAGACATTTTTCACTATATTATATTCCCATGGAACAGTACAGTCACCATCGAACGACCTATCGGAAAAGGTGGAGACATATCATTCGGTACATTCTCTGAGTTGGAAAAAGAATATTCGGAAGGTAATATCCATCCGATAGATTTAAAGGAAGCCGCAACAATATCACTGGATAAGCTTGTGGCGCCTGCGAGGAAAGTTCTTTTAGCCGATTCCGGCCAATAAATCGGTTCTATAATCACTTTACTTTTTCTATGATCATCTCGCTTCCGTCGAAGTAGAATCCAAGGATGTCTTCTGGATTTATTCCAAGTTTCTCTGAAACCTTTTTTGGGATGGTGATCCTTAATGAACTACCTCTCTTTGAGACGTGCGAAATGTCTACAAGAGTTAACTTATTGGCATTCATTGAAATATATAATATATTCCAATATTTATACTTAATGTATTTTTATAATATTATGAATCAATGAGGAGACCCGAAGGCATCAAGGCTACTTTGCGAAAGGTTACCAAAGCTCGATTCCAGTGTTTCGATGTAAGGCTTTATTCGTTCTGGAGTGAAATCGTGTTTGTCACACAAAAACCCAAGTATTTTTTCTCTGTCGGGTTTTCGCAGAGAAATATCGACTTTGGATACGTCAAGCTTGTTCATGAACAATTCGATAACGTCATCAAGGTTGTCAATAGTTTCATTTCTTTCCCTGAGCACAGAATGTATGTCTCCGTACTTTTTTATCAACTTCAGCGCTGTTTTCGCACCGACCTTTTTGAGACCTTTATTGAAATCTGTTCCAACCATGATGCCAATGTAAATGAGCTGCTCCCTTGTTATTTCGAGAGCCTCAAGGCTCTCCCCAAGGTATATTATTTCAGGGGAGACATTGACGTAAATGCTCCTGCCCGGCACTTTCCGCCTCCCGAACAGAGTGAAATTCCTGTATACCCGAGGGGCACCGAACAGGAGGCAGTCGTAGTCCTGGGATACAACACCATTTACAATGCCTTGGAGGCACATGGCAGATGCGAACGCCTCGCCTTCAGAAGGAGCTACTACGCTGGGGATTCCCATAGAGTTCAGGAGCTCTATCGATTCGTCAACCATATCTTTCGAGATATAATTTATCCGCGATGAAAGGCTCCTTATCTTTTCCTGCTCACCCGCAGCAATGGCTTCCTCAAGTTCTATCCTGGCCTTTTCCTTGATAAGGCGTCGCTCCTCTATTGTCCTGTTTTTGAGCACAGATGGTTTGCCATCAAATACATAAATGGGTTTTATTCCTGCCTCAATCAGGTTCATCGTACGATAAAAGAGACCTGAGAGATGAGATGTTACATGGCCATTGTGGTCCATTAATGCAGTGCCATCCGGTTGCCTTATACTGCTGAGAAATTGATACAGGACGTTATAACCATCTATGCTCACCCGTTCTCCCTTGTGATCCTTAAGTTTTGTTTCGTGCTTAACCAATATATCTGATATTGCTACCCCCACATTTATCCCTCACACGATATCCCATAATCGGTGATCCGAAATTCAGCAAAATTTCCTTCACGGATTGCCCTGTGCTTTACCACAGAGATTCGCCTTTTTCCTTCAGGAAGTTTCTCTATGCTGTATATTGCCTTGACTGCATGATCGATCACGTACCCTCCAAAAGGATGGAGTTCACCAGACGAGGGGTCCTGATATATCTGATTTGTTATGAGGATCGGGATCTTAAATTTGAGAAGTATGGAAGTGAGAGATGATACTTCCCTTTGAAACGCGAGTGCTCTAGAAGATGCATCGGGAAATGGTTCCAATCTGAAGAATTCTGTGAACGAATCTATGATCAGCAAACCCACAGGTCTAGTCTTCTCGATCATTTTAGATAACCTTAGGAGTGTTAATTCCTGATCCTCCAGCGATGATATTCTGAACATCATCATCTCGTTAAGCATTTCGATATCTCTGCCGGAGACCTGCGAAAACCTTTCGGCTGAAAAACCCTCAGTGTCAAGAAATATCACCTTTTTCCCACTTCTTATCGATGATATGGCAAACTGCATGCACAGATTCGATTTTCCAGAACCGCCTTCTCCGTATATCTCTGTTATTACCTCAGGCTCTAATCCACCGCTCATAACTTCGTCTATGCAGTTCACACCAATGGGAAGTTTTTCCTGTCTTTCGGATAAATCGATCTTTTCCAATTCTACCTAAGATAGTGTTTTTAAAATAATAAATTTGCTACAGTATCTACTGCATAAGAGTTTCTAGTATTAATGGTTCATACAAATTTACCACACCACAGAATTAAAAAGCATCCCGATTAACAAGTGGATTTTTACATTTCCTTACTGCCAATACACAGAACTGATGGCTACATTATGCGGACGACTAAACCTTTGAATCTCTTTCCCGTTCCATAATTCACCAATATAATTTTATTTCCGTTACCGTTAATGAACTGTGACATCAAGACCCAGAGTTATCGTCAACGTTGCAATGAGCCTTAACGGTATGATAGCAGGGAAATCAGGAGAACGTGTGAACATTTCCTCAGCTTACGACTGGGAAAGGGTCTACAAGTTGAGATCGAGCGTTGATGCCATTGTAGTGGGTGCCAACACAGTAATACGTGACAATCCGAAGCTCTCAATAAACAATGTGGAACATGACCCGCATAAATTGCCAACTCGAGTTGTTCTGGATGCGAATCTTAGAGTTCCAAGGAATGCAAACGTTTTCGACGGGTCCATGAGAACCATGGTATTTACAGAAAAAAGCGACGAGATACAAAATGCAGAAATGATGCGAAGAAGAAGAAATGAGCTTCTGGTGGATAATTTGCTCACAGAGTTTGGCTCCATTGGCTTTAAGAAGATACTTGTGGAAGGTGGTAAAAGAGTCATAAGTGAATTTGTTTCCTCGGGCAATGTAGATGAATTTTACCTGTATGTGGGCGATGTTCTCATCGAAAAAGATGGCCTGAGGTTGTTCGATCTTGATGCAAATATTACAAATGTTATAAGTGACATACAGATGATGAAAAGTGGTATTCTTATAAGTTTAAACCCTTACCTATTACGAGAATCATGGATAAAGAGAGTAAAGGATTTTTGAGGCTTGAATGGGCCAGGGACCGGATGGACGTCACATCCAGCATACGCGAACGTTTTCTTAAAGAAAAACCATTCAAGGATGTAAAGATATCTATGGCGTTGCACGTAGAGGCAAAAACGGGAGTATTCGCACTTCTCCTCAAAGAGGGGGGAGCAAAAGTCAGAATGGCTTCCTGCAATCCATTAAGCTCTGATGACAGTGTCGTCGAATCTTTGAAAAAGGATTTTGGCATGGAAGTTTATGCAAAGAAAGGAGAAGACGAGGAGGAATACTACGAGTACCTGAATAAAGCGTTGGATCTTGAGCCAAATATAATCATTGACGATGGAGGCGATCTCGTTAACATAGTTCACGACAAGAGGACTGAACTTTTAAAAAGTATAATAGGTGGAAACGAGGAGACAACCACAGGTGTCCAGAGGCTTCGTGCCATGGAAAAGAGTGGTGCACTTAGGTTTCCAATGTTTGACGTTAATGATGCCGAAATGAAACATTTCTTTGACAACCGTTATGGGACAGGGCAGAGCACTCTTGATGGAATAATGAATGCCACAAATGTCCTTATTGCCGGAAAAAGAGTCGTAGTTGGGGGCTATGGCTGGTGCGGGAAGGGCATAGCCATGAGAATGAAGGGGATGGGCGCTTTGGTAACCGTGACAGAGATCGATCCTGTTAAGGCCGTGGAGGCCGCCATGGACGGCTTCGAGGTCATGCCAATGAACAGGGCTATCCGGGACGCTGATCTGATTGTTACTGCAACGGGAGTCAAGGATATAGTCACATACGATGACATGCTCGTCGCCAAGAGGAATATACTGCTCGCAAATTCAGGGCATTTCAATAATGAAATAGCCTTCAAGGATCTTGAAGCAAAAAATATAGAAAAGAAGAGTGTCAGAGAAAATGTTACGAGATACAAACTGGAAAACGGGAACCTGGTAAATTTGATATCTGACGGTAGACTCGTCAACCTCGCCTCTGGCCAAGGACATCCGGTAGAGATAATGGATATGAGTTTTGCCTTACAGGCTCTTGTTGCGGAGTACCTTGTCAAGAACCATGGAGAATTAAGCCGTAAAGTTTACCCTGTTCCTCCAGAAATAGACAGATATGTTGCTGACATAAAGTTGAGAACGCTTGGAATAACAATCGATCACCTGTCGGATGAACAGATAAGATACATGAACGAATGGAGAGAAGGAACTTAGGGTGGTGGATTCAAATGAAGAATATTCTTCTTGTTATACTGGATGGACTTGGGGATAGGCCGAATAAAGAGTTCAATTACATGACTTCTCTTCAAGCATCTTTCAGGCCGAACATGAATCACCTGGTTTCTGAGGGATTGGGTGGAATTTTGTTTCCCATAACCCCAGGGATAAGAGCTGGCTCGGATACTTCACATCTGTCGATTCTCGGTTACAATCCGGTTGAGGTATACACTGGAAGAGGACCGTTTGAAGCCATGGGTCTTGGAATGGATGTCAGGCCGGGAGATATAGCCTTTAGAGCTAACTTTGCAACCATTGACGAAAACGGAATCGTCACGGACAGACGAGCAGGAAGAATTAATTCGGGAACAGATAAATTGGCTTCAGCTCTAAGAATGAATATAGATGGCGTGGACTTCTTCGTGAGGGAAGGCGTAGAACACAGAGCTGCTCTTGTGATTCGCGGAGATAACCTTTCCGATAGGGTCACTGATACGGATCCGCATGACCTTGGGCGAAAACCAGAGATCGTAAAAGCGTTAGACAACGAGGCTGTATTTTCTGCGAGCGTACTCAATAAATTTCTAGCTGAAACTCAAAAAATACTGGGAAATCATGATGTCAATCTGGAACGCATAAAGAATGGACTTCCGCCGGCTAATGTCCTGCTTCTCAGGGGGCCAGGGAAAGCGCCTAGTCTTCAGCCTTTCCATGAAAAGTATAACATGAAAGCAGCAGCCATATCCGGGATACCTATGATCTCCGGTATAGCAAAGCTTGCCGGAATGGATCTATTGAAGGTGGAGGGAGCGACTGGAAGTCTTAACAGCAACTTCAGGAACAAATTTAAAGCAGCGTCCCAAGCCTTGAAAAGATACGATTTTGTACTTATGAACATAAAGGCCACTGACGTTGCCGGTCATGATGGGAAGCCCAGAGAAAAGAAGAAAGCTATCGAGTCTATCGATGCTGCATTATCTGATCTGGATTTCAGACCGGAAGAAGCCGTTATATGCATCACAGGTGATCACTCAACGCCGTGCTCCGTCAAGGATCACTCAGGGGATCCTGTCCCAATACTGTTCAACACCTCCGGAATTCTGGGAAATCATACAAGATTCTTTGATGAGGTCTCATGTCTTGGCACTGGGTTTAGCCTTGAAGGCCTCGATGTGATACCCTATCTCTTGCAATTGTCAGACAGAGCCGAGAAGTATGGCGCATAATTGATACATTTAACAATCCAAATGAACACCATACATTTTTGACACTACTTACTATTTTTTGGCGTATTTTAGTTTAGATTCTGTAAACATAAATAAAAAATAGACATCAACAAAAACTTAAATATTTGGAACATGATTAGTGTCTGACAAAAAATGACAATTCATCCTTTTGAAGAAGACCATGAGGGGGAAACCGAAGAGACGAGCGAGAGCAAATTTGAGCCACCCAAAGAGAAGGAAGAAAATATATATTCCCAATACGGTGGCATTGCTTATGGGCTTTTATTTGGAATTCTCCTTTGGTGGATCCCGATAGCCGGTCCTTCTGTAGCAGGTTACATGTGCGGAAGGAAATCAGGAAAGCCCTCTACTGCTTTGGTATCTTCGTTGGTTTCCACTGCAGTTATTGTTCTGATCACCCTTGCTCTCGTACCTTATACATCTGGTCCTCTGGCCATAGCAAGCACATACTTCAGCAAAGGTGTACTTCACTTTTCGGGCTCTGGATTGATAGTAAATGGTATCCTCGGAAGCATATATTCATCATACGCAGCGATAAGATCGCTTGCCATTATACTACCAGGATCACTCTTGCTTCTGAACATATTCAGCCTTGTTGGAGGCGCTCAATCTGAACTAAAGGTGTCTGAGAAAGCAATGTCTGTCATATATGCGAAGAAGAGGATGGCCAGCAGTTTCCGAAAAGCACCAAAAGTCAGACTGGAAGGAAAACCTCTAAAGGAATACCACGCCGGACAACCTGAAGAGGAAGATGACGAGGAAAAATCTAAAAGTTGGACATACCTTTAAGACATAATTTTAACATATAAATTTTTTAAATTTTGTTCTTCAATATTGATCTAGTTAAAGCGTTGTATACCAGCTCTGAAGCGTGATATCCATATTCTGTGATTCTCCCGGCGTACTTTATGTTTGTTTCTTCAGATGAAATGAAGATTGAGGCGGTATCCGTGGAGGTTCCAGGCGCCTTATTCCCGGTTTCCATGTCTCTTATTTCGAAATCGTTCATGCACTGTGACTTTGCTTCAACCATACTCTGGAGGAGATTCACTGAGGCAGCGTTTGAGAGCGGAAGATCGGTAACAAGACATAGATTTACTGTACCGAAAAGATGATTCCTGTTGCCAATAGAAACGGCATTTTCAAATCCGGCTGTCAAATAGATCTCCATGCTATGGGCTCCAACAACACGCTTATCCATTTCAAGTGTTGAGACGTTTACAGCTGTCATCGTAACCACGGTGAGCGGTGCACTTATATCCTCTTCATGCAGAAACTTTTCAATTTCTACGGCTGGATCGGAATTATAACTCTTTGGCACTTCCCTGTTAACGTAAATATTCGCGTGGCCAAACCCACCATTAAATGGAGCCGAGCTGATGAACCTTACAGGATGCCGGAATTCGATTTTATAGTACTTTTTGTGCAATTCATATGAGTATTCCATCTAATCTTACGCAAACAATCATCTATACTAAGTTTTTCCTAATCAAAACAAAAAATTTCCAATTTGACTATTGCGAACACTATCCTATAACGGCATAAGAGAAAGGATTTACCATGGCAGAAATAAAATTGTATTGTTGAAATCAAGAATGATATAATGCCAAAAAGTATTTGTGTATTGCTTAGCAAGCGTACTTATTGTTAATTCAGGCACAGAGAGCTATCAACCAAAAATTTTTGCAGCAATTTTTAGATACTTTTCAATTAGGAAAAACTTAAGGTTTTATTTTAAACACATTGGGTTTTAAATAAATATCAATCCGCCAAACTACAATTTTTATTAAATCAGATTTACACTTGAACCTGAAAAGCGCAATCTTATGCCCGAGATTTGGGAAGTAGCTAAATGCTGTTTATACCGGTGCAGATTATATGTATACCACAATGATTGGGTGAACTATTTATACTCTCATATTCTGAGTAATATGGCATGCATTTACTGGACAAATTTAGGGGAAATGGACTAGTATAGCGTTTCCTAATTATACTTACAATATCATGCCCCTATTCCACCCGGCATCTCATCCATCCTGTATCTCCATGTGAAAACAACGGGTTCGCTGTTTGTCTCTTCTATGTAATTCAGAATCCTTTTCTTCAGATCATCTTTTGAATCTGCCCTTATTCCCCTGAGCATTGTCCTTGTTATCTTGCTGAAGAACGTTTCTATGATGTTCAGCCATGATGCATGTGTGGGAGTGAACACAAACCGGAATCTGTGTGGTTTTTTGCTGAGGTACTGCATTGTTTCCCTGGAAGAATGGATGGAATGGTTGTCAAGGATTATGGTGATCACATAATCCTCAGGATAGTATTTATCCACCATGTCAAGCCATCTTATGAATTCGGCGCTTCTGTGCCTCTCCTCAACAAGCGGTATTATGTGACCCGTGAAGAGATCTATACCGGCCATCAGGGACAGTGTTCCATGCCTCTTATAGTCATGATTCCTGGAAACGTAGCCATGATCCTGATCAGGGGATTTGTCAGGATATATGTTCCCTATGGCCTGTATGCCTGGCTTCTCATCGTATGAAAGAACTGCGATCAGGCTGTTTTCACTGCTATTTCTCAGTATCTTTACATCCCTGTATACATGGAGAACCTCTGCCCCCTTCCTTTCATGTTCAGGATCGGTCTTCTCCATATAGTATCGTATCTTATGGGGTCTGATATTGCTCCTTGTCAGAACCTTGGAGACTGTTCCGTTTGATATCCTCTGAAGATGATATTCTGATGGGGCATGTGATCTTATATATGCAGTCAGGGATCGGCTTGTCCACAGTTCCTGCTGCATTCCCAGATCCAGTGGTCTTGTGCAGGCTGTATTGATTATGTATGATCTTGCATCATCCCCCATGGATCTGGGCTTGCCTCTTCCCTGCCTGTCATGAAGTGCAAATTCAATCCCAAGGGTCAGGGCTTTGTTTATTACCAGATATACCTTTGTTCTGTTTGTTCCAAGCTCACGGGCAATCTCACTCGGATTCCTTTCATCGGAATCCATCAGTATTATCCTGGCCCTTTCATACATCCTCCTCTCTGCTGTTCTCGATCTTGTTATGCTTTCCAGATACCTTCTCTCATCACCTGTCAGGATTATGTGTGGCTTAACACGCTTGAACACCATTGGTAGATATCTGTTCAGAGTATAAATAATTGTAAGTCTAGTATGGAAACACTATACTAGGTATTTGCTTAACGAACTTTTATTTCATAGAAGGCGCTGAGTAAGCAAACATGCTTTTATCATTCACAAAAAATGTACCTGTCGTAATAACGATATATGTAAATGCATTTTGTCTTATATGAATAAAAAACAAGGATTTTGAGTGTAGTCGTCATGGCTACGTTAATGGTGTTGTTAGCTGCTCCAGAATATAATATTCCTTGGGTATTTTTATGAATGTTAACGTAAAAAGTCCTCTTTGCATATATATTTTAATTTTATTTGCGCTTGACCCATACATTTCCATGTCTATTTTGCTAGCGTTCAATAACATTTATGTCGTGTCACGTCTCATAAATGCAACCACTGGAATGGTATGAATATTTTATTGATCATTCTTTTGGCGCTTACTTTACTGTCTCTTTATCCCTTTTTTTAAAATTCGTGTCTACGTTGGGAAATATATTTAAATAATTTTGGAACCAATCACCCAGCTGTGGATGTCGATGGTATGACTTTGAGATCGAATCACCAAAGATCCTGTTCTATTAGTAGTAAGGCACGGGACATCCTACCATCTTTGGACGATGTGGGATTTCTCGCCCATAAATGTTAAAAGAAGAAACGACAAGAATTGTAACGGAATCTCTTTTGAATTCAGAATTTATATCCGAGATATGTGAGAAATACAACCTGACCTCTTCTGCATTTTATAAGTGGAGAGATGAGTTTATCTCGGTGGGAGCCACTGTAATGGAACAGGGCAAATCAGGTTCCGAATAGCCACTAATGAAACAGATAAACGAGCGAGAGAGAGAGAGAGAATAGTAGGTGAACTGACCCTATCAATCCCTACCCGCAATGTTAAAATATCAAATTCACAGTTTATATGTCGAATCCCGAATAAGGAAGTGCGGCAAATAACACGCAAAGCCAATGAACAAAATAAAGCATCTTTCGCTGACATTGAAACTGTTGAATACCAAGGATTGGATCCTTGCACATGGACGTGGAGAGCCACGTTTGGATCTTTAAGAGAAACAGTCATAAACTCTGACGCCGTTAAAGCTAACAATATGGCAGGGAAGACAAATTCCAGAGCATTTCCAGACAACGTAAAAGATGCAACGCTTTACCGGCTGAATCCAAGCACAGGAACGATGATAATTTCTAGAGGTGGATGATAATATGGTTAGTAAAAATGACAACTTGATCGGTTTTAATTCTGAAAACATAAAGAGCGCAAGAGAGGAAATTGACAGTATTGACAGCGAAATTCTGAGACTTTTAGGGAAACGGTTTAATGTTGTCAAAGTAATAATGCACGAAAAAGAGTTACATAGTTTGCCTATTGCTGACCAGAAAAGAGAGGAAATTATTAATTCACGTTGGCTTAACAACGCTAAGAAACTTAGGATCCCTGAATCGTTAGCAAGTAAGATTATCGATTCCATTCTGGAATATTCCAAACAATTGCAGATTTCCAACAATCCACAAAAGGTGATGATAATAGGTTATGGTGGCATGGCCAGAAATCTCGCCAAATCCCTTGTGGATAGCGGAAATAAAGTATACATTACTGGGAGAGACAAGAAGAAAGCGAAGTACTTAGCTAGAGCTCTTGGAGCAAAATTTTCATCTTCATCTTCTAGACCATACTGTGAACATGTGATTTTATGTATTCCATCTAATGCATTTAAAAAGAAAAACCTCGGTAAAATGCTTGTCAACGTAAAAAATTCTATGGTGTACGATATTCTATCCTCTAAATCCTCCTCTATATCAACCCTGGAAGGTCTTGCGAAAGAAAATGGCTTTAACTATATCAGTCTGCACCCATTATTCGGACCAGATGACACATCGAAAGCGAGAAAGATTGCCGCTATACCGATCCATGCGTCAAAGGAATCTATTAACCGTTCATCCAAATTTTGGAGTGATTCAGGTTTTGAGTTTATAAAAACAAGCATGGAGAAACACGAAAAGACAATGGCTATCGTCCAGGTTTTACGACACATGTATTCCATTCCATTCTATGACAGTGTCGTCTCTCTTTCAGAATCGCTCGATGTAGAATACTCTAAACTGCAAACAAGCAATTTTAATATTATGTTCAAGATCGCAGAAAGCATAAAAAAGCAGGACCTTTTGGCGAGGGAGATAGCTCAGAATAATCCGTATTCAAGAACAGTTCTAAAAATTGGAAAAATCAAGATGGAGGATTACATGAAACGGGTCTTTGCGAAAAGATCATACAGCAGAAATAAAGTAACCTGACTACCAAAGATCACAATCTTTTAACGTATTATCCTGTCATAATGTAGTTTTGTAGAAGAAGTCCCAATTATTCCCGACATGCCATTCGATCTCTGCCAGACAGGGCACAATACTCTGCTGTCCCATTTTCGGAGAAACAATGGACCTTCTCAAAAAAAGTATGTTTAAGGCCAAAGCATCATTCGCTATCTTCCCATAAACAGTCCATGATATTCCTAGTTCTCAAGCAATCCATCTGACCATTTGCTGTTGGCTCCCCAATATGGCAGTATATCAATCTTGATCCGAAGAGAGAAAATGCAACCCGGTTAATAGGTTCCCCTCCGAGTTCCATTACTGCTATGTTATCGTTATTCGACAAAAGGCCAAGCATGATTGCTTTGCTTCTTTTGTTGGGTTTGCAGGCAATTTTGACATAACTGCATTTCCCTCTTATACTGTCAATTTTTCTCTGAACAGACATTTCGTCTGGCACTCTATTTACGAAATGCACCGATCCAATGAATGGATAAAGATCCTCAAAGTCAGACATCAATGAGATCTCTGCATCTACTCTGAATCCTGATGCGATGGCTTCCATTAGGAAATCTTTTCTCTCATCTCTTGAAATATCGTACACACCCCCCTCTTCTTGAGCTCTGACGGTTAGTATTACTATGTCGCGGAAATTCTTAATTTTGTTGAATATACCGTAATCTATACTAGGAAGGTAGTCTAGGCGTAGTTCTATGAGATCGCTCGAGTGCCCACGCTTTGACAAAACATCCAGCGCATCCTTCGTTTCTCTTACTGGAACGGATCCAATAATTATCGGTTTCATTGTTCTCTTATTAATCTCACATCTCCTCCGAGTTTAATTATATCAGCAAAAAATTCACTATTGCTTTTTCCAACGCATTCGGCATTCATAATGGTACCTCCGGAATATAGAGAAAGCACTGTTGAAAGCATAGCTATTCTGTGATCCTTCAAGGTGTTAATTGTGGCATCTCTTATGGATGGCTTTCCTGAAATTGATAAAAACTTGCCTGAACGTGATTTAACACCAAACTCTTGCATCACTGACATGATCGACGAAATTCTGTCGCTTTCCTTTGTTCTGAGATTCTCAATTCCGCACATTCGGGTGTTTCCTTTCAGGAATGGGGCGAAGGAAGCAATGGTTACTGCCATGTCTGGACTTTCATAAATATTACTTTCCATTCCTTCTCCTACTTTTCCAGAAGAGACTTTCCATGTCCCGTTTGAGAAACTGCTTTCAATATTAGAATTGGAAAGAATCGAAATAATGCTGTGATCGCCCCACCATTTATCGGGTTCCGGAAGATCTGTGATGGTAATTGATCCACCAGTTGCGTAAGCAGATGCTGCATAGAATGAAGATAATAAATAATCACCGGGTACCTTCCCAGAATATTTTTGTAGTGGACTCTCCTCCACTGTTATTGTATTTTCTTTGAAGTAAATTTTCGCCCCAAGCGATCTTAACAAACTGCAAGTGAGTTCTATATAATGTCTGGATGTGATTGGCGGAATTATGTCTATTTTTCCGCCACCAAGAAGCAACAAGCCATATATCAGACCAGAGATTGATTGACTACTTTCCCATCCTGAAATACGGAACCGATCTGTTTCATAACTACCCTTCATAGTCAAGGGAAGTTTATGTGAGGAAAATTCTAATCCGGCTTCCGAAAGCGCTATGATTTCTTCCTTAAGTGGTCGATCTCTCAATGCTTGTTCACCATCAAGTTTAAATTCCCCTCCAAGAAAGGCGAGAATTGGGAGCATCATCCTCAACGTTGTCCCTGATCCACCAAACCACAGCTGCTTTTTCATCTCTGGCGTATTTTTTTTCTTCGAAAATTTCCCATCGCTTATTTTCACACCCAGTTCTCGAACAGTGTTAACCGATACCAGTAAATCGTCTGACTTGGGGAGATTACTCAGATGGACATCTGTTAGTAGCGAGGCTATTACGAGCCTTATCGCATGACTCTTTGAAGGTGGTGCCCGCAATTTTCCAGAGATTCTTGATCTATTAATCCTCACATTCAAACTCAACAGGCCTCGTCACAATAGTTCTTCCCAATTCAGAAAATTTTTCGATCAATGGGCCCTCCTCCCCTTTTTTGAAGAGTGCAAATACTGAGGGTCCATTGCCAGAAATACCAGAAGCCATGGCACCAAGTTTTTCTGCCAAGAGCATGGGTTTCAAGTCGTAGTTCATGAACTGTGCGACAAGTCGTCCATTTAGATTCATAGCTCCAAGAATGTCGTTTCTTCTAGCCATGTTCAGAGCATCCCTAAACTCCTCTTTGCGACCTCTGAGGTTCAATGGATTAATTGTTTGTCGCTTGCCGTTTGCAAGAATAACAAAGACAGTTTCCGGGTCAAAACAAAGTCTCTTTTCTATGGTCGTAGATGCGTTATTGGTAATGAAACATCCTCCATAGTATGCACTTACAGCATCATCAAAAGCTCCGGTAATAGATATACCTATCCTACGTGAGATAACGGCCGAAAGTCTGGGTGGAAAAACATTAGTCCCAGAAATCAACGCTATTGCTTTTATGAGAGCAACCGATACAGCACTGCTGCTCTTCAACCCCATCGCCGGAGGTATTGTTGATGTTATTCTAGCATCGAATCTGTTGCCTGTGAGATTCTCGAAGTGATCGAGTATTGCTTTTACAAGTCCGAAGGATGGTTTAGGATGCTCATTTACGCTCGAACGCACTTCTACCCCAATGTCTACGGCTACGGTTGACCCGACGTTGAGCGGAATTGCGTTTAGAACAGAGACTCCACCGTGAGCTATTGAGTGAACTCCCTCATGTAATTTTTCCATTTCTCCTCCATTTCTAAAGCAGCCCCCCTCTCGATACGCGAAGCGGGTATAATCCCTTCATAAAGAAAATAATCCGCCAAAACGATAGAGACCATCGCTTCAACTACAGCCACACCCCTTATCGCGACAACTGGGTCATGCCTACCAATAACGGAAATTTTTCGATCCTCTAAGGTGTCAAGATCAATGGTCTTCGCTGGTATCCTTATTGAACTTGACGGCTTAAAGGCGCATCGAACGACAAGTTCTGATCCAGTCGTTATGCCGCCAAGGATACCTCCAGACAAATTTCGTTCAAGCGAAATAGTACCATTGCTATTCCTAACAATGGAATCTGACGCTTCGCTTCCTTTAAGCTTTGCACCGTCAAACCCTAGTCCATACTCAAAACCAACAACAGCAGGTATGGACATTATCGCGTATGCAAGGACTGCCTTAAGTTTTCCGAAAACTGGATCCCCCAATCCTTCCGGTACATTTGTCGCAATTGTCTCCACTATCCCACCAGCACTATCTCCTTCAAGCAAAAGTCTTTCTACAATGTTCGAAAATCTTTTGTCTATTCTCTCGCTTACTGCCCTCGTGAGAAAGTGCTTTGAATTCGCAGCGCGTTGAAATGTGACACTAGCAGAACCACTGACATTCCCAATAGACTTCAAGTACGAGCTAACCTGTGTTCCCCGAAGGAGAATGAGCTTCTTCGCAATCGTACCGCCTATAACTCTGGAAAGCGTCTCTCTGGCACTACTCCTTCCTCCTCCAACGTAATCCCAGTTTTCCCTCCCATACTTCTTTATGAAAGCAAGGTCGGCATGACCAGGTCTTGGCTCATGTTTTACATTTTCATAGAGTGTCGGTTGTGGATCCTCGTTGCGTACCAAAACTGTCAGGGGTGAACCTGTAGTGTAGCCCCCATAGATTCCGCTCACAATTTCTGGTATATCATTTTCTCTCCGCCCAGAAACAAACCTTCTTCCTGTTTTTCTGAAAGAGAGTTCAAAGGCTAAATCCTTTTCCGAAATCGGGAGGCCTGCGGGGATACCATCAACAACCATTCCAACGTATTTACTGGCACTCTCACCGAATGTTGTAATCAAGAAGTGTCTCCCCATCGTGCTAACCATTTAACGTCTCCTCCCATGATAAATCGATTCTCTTGCCTAACCAGATAGTTTCTGTTTCAATAACTTGTTGCAAGAGTATCTCTTCCCCCGTAATGATCACTGGTCTGGATTGCAATTGTTTCTGAAAATTCATCCCTCTGTCTCCATAGTTGAAATTTACTGCATATCTGCAATTTATAGTAGGAAAATCTAGGAATGACGAAGAAATAGTATTCACGACAATGTCGGAGGAGCAAGTCAGGCATAAATCAAGCGGTATAACAGTTATTTCCGGAAGGCCCATTCTAAGGAGATGGTCTGAAATCGCGTATCCTTCCTTTTGGTTTCTGCAGACTACAGTCACTTGCACCCCAATAGAAGATAGAGCTACCGCTGTTGTTCTTGCGGTTGCACCCGATCCAAATATTAATGCTTTACCCCTATTATGGGGGATTTTTGATGCTCTCATTATCTTAAGAAGTGCCCTGTAGTCTGTATTGTACCCAATTCCTTTATACGCTACGTTAACGTTCCCACACAGTACCGCTTCTGTGTCACGCTCACTTAACATCTCGAACACATCGGTCTTATACGGCTTGGTTATGTTAAATCCGTCATACTCCTCTTCTAAAAGTCTGACGGTAGCGGATAGCCTATCTCGGCCAACATCAAATGTACTATATTCCGCAAAAACACCACCTTTTTTGAAAATGGATTTGTGGAGCTTCGGTGAGAGTGCATATCCAATATCATGCCCCAGAAGTGCAAATTTGAGTTTTTTCTCACTCAATGCTCGAGACAAGGAAATCCTCCAGAGTTTTCATAGGTATCTTTTTTACAGTCGCCTTGCCGATCTGCTGAAGAATCGGCAAGAAAATGCAATCGCCTTCAGCCTTTTTGTCCTGATACAACGAGTTCCGCAGTAGGTCCATGTCCAGGTTTGTTTTTAAAACGTCAACGCTGACAGGAAGGGAGAATAATTCTAAAGCTTCCTTTATAGAAACGCTCAGATTAACTGGTAATTCAAGTAGTTGCTCCGAAAATGCAGCCTCTAGTACCATCCCAACAGATATTGCTTCTCCGTGTGACACTTTGAAGTTGGAAGCTGCTTCTATAGCATGACCAATGGTATGCCCGTAGTTCAAAGTGATGCGGATATTGCTTGATTCCAGAGAATCCTCTCCAACAATCCTTACCTTATCGCCCATACAAGAAAGAATAGAACGTCTCAAGGTCATTTTTTTTCTGTCTAGGAGATCACTCCTTCGTGCTAGCATAAATTTCAGAAGATTAGGATCCATGATAAATCCGTATTTCAGCATCTCGGCTATTCCATCCTTGTATTTGTCTTGACGGAGAGAGTCAAGAAACCTCAGGTCAACCCACACAGACTCGGGAAAATAAAATGAGCCAACTATGTTTTTAGTGCCAAGAAAGTTTATTGCCGTTTTGCCTCCAATTGCTGCGTCAATCATACCCAAAAGAGTTGTGGGTACATTTATTAATCTGACACCACGCTTGAAGATGGACGCTGCAAAACCTGTAGCATCAGTAAGTGTTCCACCTCCGATAGCGATGACGTAGTCGTTCCTGCCAAGATTATTTTCCATCATGATTTTCACTATAGAAATTACATGGTTGAACGATTTTAGGTCCTCGCCGTCGGCAAGTGAATAGGCGTAGACATTCTTTCCAGTGATGCTTTGTGATAAATATTTAAGGGAACGGGAATAAAAAATCAATTTTTTTCCGTGTAGAGAATCTATTTTGGAAAATACGTTTCCCACTATACCATAAGACATAACAGCACCGACACTGAAGGAACATCCTTTCAAATTAATGCCTCATTGCTTTCTCTAATTTTCGTATACGCATCATTAAACTTCTGAACTGCTCCAGTGTTAACTGTTGCGCACTGTCGCTCATTGCGTTTTTCGGATCTGGATGCACTTCAATAAGAAGCATATTCGCTCCAGCAGCCACAGCCGCGAGTGCGAGTGGTATTACGAGATCTTGCTGCCCTGCTGCGTGACTAGGATCGACACAAATTGGGAGATGGGATTCCCTCCTAAGAACAGGGACGGCCCCAATGTCCATCGTAAATCTGGTCGCATCTTCGAATGTTCTAATACCGCGCTCACATAGAACAACTGAGCTGTTTCCTCCCTTCATAATATATTCTGCCGATCCAAGAAGTTCATTCAAAGTATTGCCCATTCCCCTTTTAAGAAGTACAGGCTTATCAATTTCACCTAGCTTGCTTAACAATGTAAAATTCTGGGCATTTCTAGAGCCCACTTGTAGCATGTCCACATCTGCAAATAAGGGCAACTGTGAACTGTCCATTATTTCTGATACAATTGGAATTCCGGCCGCTTCCTTGGCTTTAAGGAGTTCTTTAAGCCCTTTTTCGCCATAGCCGAGAAATGAGTAGGGGCTCGTCCTCGGTTTAAACGCACCTCCTCGAATCAAATTCGCACCAGCCTTTTTTAGTTCAACCGCAAAATCTGCAAGACCTTCGAAATCTATTGAACAGGGCCCTGCAGCAACTTGGACATCGTAAGATCCTATCGAGGAATTTCCAACCTGTACTACGGTATCGTTCTTCTTCGACACTCTATGTGACAAAAATTCATGTCCACCAGCCAGGTTATTCGTGGGCTCTAGCAGATCAATAGAACTTTCGGAACTTAAGACAGCCATGGAATTCACTTCAAATCTACTAACTTCTTTGGATCTATTTTTGGAAGTTTCTCCAGAGAGTTGCGGGTCCGCGCCGATTGACTTAATTTATTATTCTCTTTTACTGCGTTTCGTATTTTACCTTTGTCATTCATCAGTTTTGTATATGCTGTTAGTATATTTGCCATGTTACATGCTTTCATATAGCACGGTATGCTATACTCCTATTTTAAAATTTGTAGGCTAAGAGTCACCTTGTCAAGAAAAAGATGATAATAAGATGTGAGAATTGGACGGGTACTGTTCCTCACATCCCTGTATGCTGAAAGTGTGGTTGTTCAGCGTGGGAGACGAAACGCCCCTAAACTAAGGATAATACGATTCCGGGAAGATTTCACCTCGGATATTCAAATAAATAAACTTCCTGCCAAAGCCGTAAAAACCCCATCGTGTTGGATATTTCAAGGTGTATGCTTAATAGGTTATTCGATATCAATGTCAAGTTCTGGCCATTGTTATCTGGACTCAATTTTGGGCAGACAGCAAGAGGGGCAATGCTTTCCTTTTACTGAATCGTAGCCGAGAGAGAGCACAATGCTACGTCTAACCGCGTTATTGGTCATGCATTACGATTTCTCGTAGAGATCCAAAAGTCCTATTACTGAAGGATCGTTATCCACTTACCTCAAGTCATCGCTTCGTACTTCCGGATTATTCCTACAGTGAAAACTTTCATTTGTAGCTATTCATACTAGACGGCTCATTGCTGATTTTCTAGATGCTTGTCGTTAAAATAATTTCCATACTATTGGCCCATTGACCTGTAAATCTTTCACAGACCTTGAAACATATACTGCAGTGATCGTGACGACAGGTGTTGTGAGTTTATGCGTTCCTGATAAAAGAACTTCGCAATTTCTACGTTTGAATCTAAATTATAGCTTTATGGCACTTCTCTGTTAACGTAAATACGGGTTTAAACAAATCCTTTACTGAACAGAGCTGCGCTAAGGAATCTGACAGGGTGTGCAAATTCTATTTTAGGGTCTTTTTACTTGACTCAAGCAGCTGTTCACTGTTACCAGCCACAAAGCTTCGCCGATACTAATTTTTTCCTATCTGGGTGGAAAGCCCCCCGGATTTAAAGATCACCAGCATTAAAGAACCGCTAGCAGATCGATCAAAATCGGTTCGATATGTTTTTAAAATGACTACACATTGCGACAGGATGATTGATGTAAAATCCTTACGCAACAACCCCAAGGTCTATTACGAATCCTGCAAGGCAAGGGGCTTTGACACCGGAGTTCTGGACAGATTTTTTGACCTTGACGTAGAATGGAGGGAAAATTTGAAGCTGATTAACGACCAGAAGCATCAGAAAAATTTGCTCAGCCTTAGAATTGCGGATCTATCAAAAAAGGGGGAGGAAACAGAAGTCCTAAAAAACTCTGTAAGGGGGATTAATTCAAGAATCGGAGAGCTTGAAAACAAGCAGAAAGAGATAGAGGACGAAAGAGACAAACTTGCAAGACAGATACCAAATCTTATTGATGAAAGCGTCCCGACATGCAAAGGGGACGAGAACAGCGTACTTGTCAGTGTAAATGGAACAGCAAAAGTCTATCGTGATGATTTGCATGAATTCAGGAAAGCTAGCGGAGACCGCGGTGATTACATACTTATTGAGAATAAACCGAGGAGTCACGTCGACCTCGCACTCGAACTCGGTCTTGTTGATCTGGAGAGGGGAGCAAAGGTTTCTGGTGCCAGATTCTATTATCTTAGAAACAGACTTGTGAAGCTTGAGCAGGCCCTTATAAGTTACGCAATGGACTTTCTTTCAGAGAGAGGCTTTGATGTTGTCGAACCGCCATTCATGCTGAATTTCAAGGCGTACGAGGGAGCCACGGATATTGAGACTTTCAAGGAAATGCTTTATAAGATGGATGGAGAGGATCTATATCTCATAGGAACCGCAGAACATCCTTTAGCGGCACTTTACATGGATGAAATACTTGACCCCGATCAACTTCCGATCAGGATGGCAGGAGTCTCGCCTTGCTTTCGAAGGGAAGCTGGTGCCCATGGAAAGGACACAAAGGGTATATTCAGGGTTCACCAGTTTTTCAAGGTAGAGCAATTTGTCTTCTGCAAGCCCGAACACTCATCTGGATTCTTTGATGAAATCCTCGGAAATGCAGAACAACTGTTCAGGAACCTTGGTTTGCCATACCGTGTAATAAACATATGCTCTGAAGATCTTGGAAGTCTGGCAGCAAAGAAGTATGATATTGAGGTATGGTTCCCTTCACAGGGTAAATACAGGGAAGTTGTATCAGCCTCAAATGACACGGATTACCAGGCAAGATCGCTTAACATAAGGTACAGGACCTCAGAGGGGAACAAGGTTCCGCATACCTTAAACAGCACTGCCATAGCAAGCACCAGAACTATTGTCGCAATAATTGAGAATTATCAGGACGAAGATGGTGAAGGATTTTCAATCCCGGAAGTACTTGTTCCATACACGGGATTCGATCACGTAGAAAAATAGCTATTTCATTCTTTCAGCATACGCCATCTTTGCAGATGTGGCAGAAAACTTCTTCCATCGATCAAGGAAAGGAAGCTCCTCCTCCACAACCTGATCCATTACATTGAGATAGAAGAGAACCCCGAGAGTGGCTGTGTCCCCGTCCCTTACTGCACTAATAAGATCTCTCGCGGAATTTGTACAGTCTCCACCAGAAAACACCCCAGGAATAGAGGTCATTCCATGCTCGTTCACTATCGGCTGTCCCTGTGGTGTCAGCCTCAACTTTCGTACCAGATCCTCTTCCATGAAAGAGTAGTCTGTTTCCTGTCCCGTCGCTTCTATAACATAGTCTACATCCATCTCAAGAACTTTATCCTTCTTCGGCACTGGCTTCGCGCGGCCACCCTTTTCAATGAGCATTTCATTCTGCCAGTAACGAAGCTTGACTGCCCTATCTCCTTCCTTGACATATTCAAAAGGCGTAACCTCCCAGACATACTCTACCTTTTCCTCAACACCTTCGTCCATCTCCTCATCAGCGTTTAGTGAGGGATACCCGGGCCTATCGACGTCCCTTCTCCTATACAATATCTTAACGTTTGTTGCGCCAAGGCGTATGGACGTCCTTGCCGAATCGCTTGCAGTAAAGCCACCGCCTATGATCACGACATTTTTACCAACGTCAATATGCTCTTCAAAACTGGCTCTCCTTAAGAATTCAGTTGCGTGAACAACGTTCTTTGCGTCGCTTCCGGGAGTACCTGTCATATGCGGTTTTTGGTTGCCTACGCCAATAAAAACAGCATCGTATGTATTCAACAAGTCAGAGAATTTTATGTCCTTTCCGACTTCAGTTCCGAGTCTAACGTCAACGCCCTGTGAGACTATGAATCCAATTTCCTTGTCGAGAACCTCCTGGGGCAGACGGTATCTTGGAATTGCAGTTTTCATGAATCCTCCAAGTGTTGGATATTTCTCAAAAAGTGTTATCTTTATGCCCTGGATTGTCAGATAATAGGCAAGGGTGAGACCAGCCGGACCACCCCCTATAACCGCTACTTTCTTGCCGATAAATTTCCTCCTTGGAACGGAAAGTACCGGAGCATAGTCATCAAACTCGTCGGCCGCATACCGCTTTAGATGTCTGATAGCTATAGGCCCACCTGTGTCGTACATGACACATATGTCCTCACAAAGATGTGTACACACACGCCCAATTATTGCTGGAAAAGGAAGGTTCTCAAAAATAATCCTGACTGTCTGGGCTGGATCACCAACAGCGGTGCTTCTTATATATCCGGCTATATCAAGACTTGCCGGACAAGCTTGTGTGCATATGTTGCATCCAAGGCATCTGTTGGCTTCAGCAACAGCTTCTTTGTCACTGTAGCCAAGCATAGGTTCCAAGGTAAAACTCTTCATCCTATCTTCAGGCAATGATGAACGAATTTTAACCCTCTCAAAATTAAGCATAATAAATTCTGTTGTTCATCGTACACGGAATAATAAATATTTAGCAGTTTATGGGTTAACAATGCATTAAAATATCGAGAAGATCAGGGTGGCTTAATATTTACAAGAAGATGAAGAACAAATATTGCGAATATGAGATTGAAAAGTACGATTGCTGACAGAACTATGTAAAGTTTATTTCTTACCCAAACAAACGCAACTATTGCGGTTACGACAACAGAGACGGGAGTGAATACCAACACCCAAAGGCCGAGAGATATAAAGTATATTCCGTCCAGATGGTAGAGGCCAGAAGGTAATGTTGAAAGGTTTAGTATAGCTGAATTTATGTGCAATTTTACGTTGTAGCTGGAAATTTCTGAAAGAGTATATCCCATGCCCCCATCTTTTATGAATAGAAGCGTCATTCCAATAAGGATCAGAGCTATGCTTGTCATTACGCCAGTTTTAAGTATGTAACTGGAGACTGTATCCTGATCAAACGGTTCCTTTTCGTTCCTCATGCTTTTGCTCCTTTAAGTGGTATACATACAATGAAAAGATCATTGCAATAGAAACTATGATAGAAATTATGAATTGATCCGTCAATGCAATATGTATTATTGCATCGAGATAAAGGCCTTTTAGCAGCATTTCAACTCCTAAAAATGAAAGGATCGCAAAGAAGATCCATCTAACATCTTTATTCGTCATCCTGACGAGCAGCTTTGCCCCAATGAACGCTCCAACCAGTACACCGATTGCAGTTCCAGCAACAATGAAAAACTGTATCCACCCATAATACCAGTACATTGCACTGCTTGTTGCTGCAGTGATTCCGATCATGAAGTTGCTAGTTGTTGTTGTAACTTTCATAGGTAGATTCATTGCCCAGTCCATCCCAAGAACCTTAAGTGCACCACTCCCAATGCCAAGAAGTCCAGAAACAACTCCTGCAAAAAACATGATTATTTCCGCTAGCCACCATCTGACACCGTGATAGTCCACTCTTTTCTTAAGGCGTGCATCGTGGTAGGATCCGGCAAGCTGAAAGAGCCTAGTTGTCCAATCCGGAGCTCGATCAGGCGGTGTTTCGTACTTTCCTCGTGTTATCGTAGGTATAAGGGAACCGAGCAGCACTATGCCAAAAATAATATAGATCAGGAATTCAAGCGCATGTGAATAGATTATATAAGCGGTGATGGAACCGACAATTGCACCGGTAGTTGTCGCAACTTCCAGTCCAACCCCTATTTTTATATTTGAAATATGGTGCTTTGTGTATCCACTCCCGCTTCCTGCTGATGTGGCTATGGTTGATACCAGGCTTGCTCCTGTAGCATACACTATAGGGATCCCATAGAAAAGCGAGAGTAGAGGCACCAATACTGTCCCGCCGCCAAGACCGGAAAGCGATCCGATAATCCCGGCAAATATTCCACCTCCAACTATTTCGAGGAATTTTATGAGTACCAGGATATCAGACATGTGAAGGGGATCGAATCATTCTATAAATGAATATTCTAGGGTTGACGACCCCGAACTTTTCGCCGACCTTTTTGAACGCTAACGACTTTTTGAAATTTTTTTCCTTTTAGCAAAACCAAATGAGTGCATTGAGGGAGTATTATTATGCGACATCAAAATTAATTGCAGTCCTTTTTGCAATGTACCATAATATATTAACCACTCAGGTTATCTTATCGTATTGCATACTTTATGTTGTGATAAAAATGCAGAAGGGTGAAAATAAAGAAGAAGTGGACAAGGGTCTTGAGAATGCTGAGATAGAATGGACGAGACTTACGACGATAGACGGGGAGAAAGGCGTTTTACTTTATGGCGGTTATTCCGTTGATGATATAATTGACAGCGGAGCTTCCGTTGAAGAAATACAGTACTTATTTCTTTACGGTGAATTGCCTAACAAACACGATCTTCAAACCTTTAAGGAGAACATTGAAAAGGGGTATAAGTTACCAGATTATGTTGTAGACATAATAAGGAAACTACCAAGACAATCTGACGCAGTTGCTATGCAGATGGCCGCATTTGCTTCGATCGCGGCTGCAGAAACGGGATTTAAATGGAATAAAGAGACTGACCGGGAAGTTGCTGCAAATATCATAGGAAAAATGTCCGCAATTACTGTTAATGTCTACAGACATATCATGGGTTTACCACCAGCAATGCCAGAGCATTCCGATAGTTTTGCACGAAGTTTTCTGAAGGCTACCTTTGGAAAGGAGCCCTCTAGAGAAGAGCTTGACGCTATGAATACCGCATTAATACTTTACACGGATCATGAGGTACCTGCGTCTACGACTGCGGGACTCGTTACGGTTTCAACTCTTTCTGATATGTATTCCGGTGTTACATCAGCATTATCAGCGCTTAAAGGTCCACTCCATGGTGGGGCGGCAGAGGCATCAATTGCTCAGTTCAAGGAGATTGGCTCTGAATCAAACGTTGAGAACTGGTTCAATGAAAACATAGTTAGCGGAAAAAAGAGACTTATGGGATTTGGGCATCGTGTATACAAGACCTATGATCCGCGGGCAAAAATATTCAAGAGATACGCAGAAAAGCTCGTAAAAAACAGCAAGGAAGCGAGCAATCTCTTTAAGGTAGCTACCAAACTTGAAGAGCTTGGAATAAACAAATATGGAACAAAGAAGATCTACCCTAATACCGATTACTTCTCCGGGATAGTTTACCTATCAATGGGTTTCCCGTTGCAGAACAACATATATACCGCGCTCTTTGCTTTATCCAGAGTAACCGGGTGGACTGCTCACTTTATAGAATACGATGAGGAAGAGGAAAGACTCATAAGGCCGCGGGCAGTATACGTAGGCAAAGGAATTCAAAAATTTACTCGAATAAACGAGAGATAAATAATTTGAGTTAATTTTTTCTAAATTTTTTTTATAATTTTTTTGATCAAGTTGTATGTTCGATATCGAAATTTCTAATTTTTAAGAGTCTAAAAATGAATGAATAGAAAAATTAACAGAATGGGCTGATTGCGCCGAAAACTAACGGCACATAAAGTTATAAATAACATAACAGAATACTTTATATTATGACATTAAACTTATCAGAACTTCGATTCGGAGATGAACTTCTTAAAAGAGGTTTTGCCAAGATGACAAAGGGCGGCGTGATTATGGATGTCACAACAGCCGAACAGGCGGTCATTGCTGAGAAGGCCGGAGCCGTTTCTGTCATGGCGCTTGAACGTGTTCCGTCCGATATACGTGCTGCAGGCGGAGTTGCAAGAATGGCAGATCCCGAGAAAATAAAGGAAATAATGAATGCAGTATCAATACCAGTCATGGCGAAAGTCAGAATTGGACACCTTTCTGAGGGTCTGGTTCTTCAACAGCTCGGTGTTGACATGCTTGATGAGAGCGAAGTCTTAACCCCAGCCGATCCGTTTTTCCACATCTACAAGAAAGATCTGACAATCCCAGTTGTATGCGGGGCCAGGTCTATTCAGGAAGCCGTGCGAAGAATCCTTGAAGGAGCTGCAATGATAAGAACCAAGGGTGAGGCTGGAACAGGCAACATCATTGAGGCTGTGAGGCACATCAGGATGGTGAACGAGGGCATAAAGATCATTAAGACACTCAGCAATGAGGAATTTATTAAAGCCGCGAGGAATATTGCATTGTCCTACAGTATATTGAGACATAACGTATCTAAGGATCTATTTGGCACCGAAGATTATCTTGGAGAATTTGATCTATACTCCGGACTTTCATTTGAGACGATAGAAAAGGAAGCGGTCAGGGTCTTAAAGGACATTAAAAGGCTGGATCGGCTTCCGGTAGTTAATTTTGCTGCGGGTGGAGTTGCAACTCCTTCGGATGGGGCCCTCATGATGAAATTGGGCACTGACGGTGTTTTTGTTGGAAGCGGGATATTCAAGTCGAAGGATCCGGAGAAAATGGCCAGGGCTGTTGTTGAGGCTGTGGAAAACTATGAAGACTACAAACTTATAGGAGATGTTTCATCGAACCTTGTTGGGATGCCTGGCATTGAGATCGAGAACATACCGCCAGAACAAAAGCTCCAGGAAAGGGGATGGTAAGTAATATTTACAGTAGATAACATAGGTATATCAATAGCAATTCTTCTGATCTTCTTCGTAATCTCTCGTGCATTCAACGTATTTGATTTTAGGGGCAGCATAGCTGCGCTGGTCGTTGGTTTTGTTGTCTCTGTTTTTGGATCTTACCGATGGCTGATTTTGTTGCTGATCTTCGCTACCGGCTCCTTCATTGCCACACGAGCCTACTTTAACAGGAAATCAAAAATTAATGCCCAGGAAGGAAAGAAGGGTGAGCGAGGGATATACAATGTTGTCTACGCTGGTATGATAGGCCTCTTTGTTGCATTTCTCAATGGCACAACATTTCTTGCAAACCTTGGGTATTTCCATTATTTTACATTGTTCGCGGTATCACTTGCTGTTGTAAATTCTGATACATTTGCCTCCGAAATTGGAGTGCTCGATAATAAAGTCCGTATGATCACGAATCTCAAACCAACAAAAGCCGGCATAAACGGAGGGGTCTCGTTGCTGGGTGAAATGGCAGCTCTTTGTGGAGCACTCGTTATTGGTATTTCTTACGGCATCCTGTCCACACATGGTTTCGTTATATCACAGGTTCTCATAATTACAGCTTTTGGATTCCTTGGATGCCAGATTGATAGTATTCTCGGAGCAGTATTCGAGAATAAAGGCAAGCTATCGAAGGGAATGGTCAATTTCCTTTCTGCATTTGTCATAGTTATTATGGTAGTTCCGGTAATTTACTTTTTTGGCATATGATCGATCAGTTCTTTCGCTGCAGATAGTCCGGAACTTTTATTTCCCCTGGCTCCCAGTCCTGAAGTAACCCGTTGTTATAATCGTTGTATGCGCTGAGGTCAAGAAGGCCGTGCCCGCAGTTGTTAAAGATTATGACTTTCGATTCGCCGCTTCTCTTGCATCTTATTGCTTCATCAATTGCATACGTCAGGCCATGAGCTGATTCCGGTGCAGTGAATATTCCTTCTGTTTGCGCGAATAATTTTGCAGATTCGAAAACTCGCGTCTGTCCGTAGGACACGGATCGAACGTATCCTTCGTTGATAAGAAGAGAAAGGCTCGGTGCTTTCCCATGGTATCTGAGGCCTCCGGCATGTATTGGTGGATTGGCAAATTCGTGTCCGGTTGTATACATCTTCACAAGCGGTGTCCTCTCTGCCGTATCCGCATAGTCATAAGTATATTGCCCACGTGTAGTAGATGGTACAGCAGATGATTCTACGGCAACAAAATCTGTTATCTTCTCACCGTGGATCTGATCCTTCAGGAACGGATAAATGAAACCAGAGTAATTAGAGCCGCCTCCTATTGCACCTGTCATTACATCAGGTTCTATATCGAGAAGCTCAAGCTGTTTCTTCACTTCCTGCCCTATTACCGTCTGGTGAGCAAGTGCGTAATTGAACGACGAAGCCAAAAGATATCTCGCGTTTTCATTGCTAAGAACATCTTCTACCGCCTCGCTTATTGCTATCCCAAGGGAACCAGGATGTTCACTGTTTTCCGATAGTAGTTTCCTACCAAAGGCCGTGTTGTTGCTCGGGGATTCAAGGACCTCTGAACCGTAAGTCTGCATCATGATTTTCCTCCCTGGTTTCTGAATGGAACTCACACGGACCATATATATCCTGGATCTTAAGCCGAAAAAAGCGCACGACATTGAGAGGGCCGATCCCCACTGACCTGCGCCTGTTTCGGATACTGCAAGATCTATACCCTGTTTCTTAGCAAAATAAGCCTGTGGTAAAGCAGTATTGGGCTTCATGCTTCCAACAGGTGTTACATGCTCGCCTTTGTAGAATATCTTTGCCGGTGTGTGCAGGTATTCCTCAAGTCTTTTTGCCCTGAATAATGGCGTGGGCCTGGGCAGTCGACGATAAGCATCAAGCACATCTTCAGGTATATCAAACCACCTTTCCTCAGAGAACTGTTGCCTTACCACTTCTTTGGGAAAAAGCCGTTCCATCTGTGACCTCTTAACGGGTTCCTTTGTTACGGGATCAAGCATGGGATCAAGCTTTCGCGGAAGATCTGGTATTATGTTATACCATTGCCTGGGCATATCTTCCGGATCAAGGGATACCCCGTAATCGATATCGCAAAATCCACTTGGCAAATCAATCACCCTCGTTCAACTCGCTTTTACTTTCTTCTCTTATTCCAAATTCCATTCTCTTTTCCTCCTTTTCTCTTTCAAGCTCGATAGGATCTACAAGCGATGCTGTGATCCTGTATTCCCTCTGAGGGAACCATAGCATGAATACCACAAAGAATATAGCCGCAACAGCACTCCATGCAATAGCCACACTGAATACAGACGACATGTATCCGATCACCAACGGAAGCAAGAATGCTCCTCCACCAGTACCGAAACCCTCGAAGTAAGCTGCAGCGGCTCCCACGAGCAGGACACCATACCTGTCACCCAAAAGTGCAAATATTGGTCCAGCTATGAGAAACGGCGCGCCCGTGGAGATCGTAACTAAATAGATTACGAATAAAGGCAATGGATGTATGATCGTTGTTACTACAACGGCGCTCATGGATATGAATGCAGCTGCAAGACCTATTTTAACAAACAGAACTCTTTTCCTGTATGTATCACTGAGATAGCCGAAGATAAGGATCAGCAAACCCTGAACGATGCCCCAGACAGTCCCTATTATAGCGATCTGGGATATCGGAACTCTCTGTATAACCGGAAGGACCTGCTGTAGATATATTCCGGAGATTATGTTTGCACCACCTATGACCACGAGCCCGGAGAATATGGCAAGCAACATCCATCTTTGCTTGAACAGAGCCTTGGCCGTCCCTAGAAACTTAATATTCTTTGTTGGTGAAACATCACCCCATTCAATCAGCGGGAGACCGACCATTGGGCCAAACGGCTTGGCCATGAAATATGCCAGAACACCAGCGATTATGCCAATGATACCGACAATTTCTGCCCACATTGTCCATGAACTCATAGTAGCAACCGTTATCCCCATCAGAAGATCGATAGATATGGCCCAACTGTATATGGCCACAAATATGCTTATGTACTTCGATCTTTTTTCAATAGGAAACCATAGCTGTACGGTCTTAACTATTCCAGACCATGCTGCACCGTTGAAAACCCCTTCGATAATGCGGTATATTATCATTTCCTGAAATCCCGTGGAATACCTGAAAAGAAATGTTGAGAGACCTGCAATGATGAGCCCTATCGTAACTATCCTGTTAGGCCAATACTTGTCGTTAAGATGGCCCCATAAGAAATTCGTCAGGATGAACGCTGCACCGAAAGACGATATAAGCAGGCTAATCTGTATTGTTCCGAGATTAAACTGGGACCCGACAAAGGAATCAACAGATGGGAGCCAATACCAGATTAGGGCGTACGCAAATGAGGCGATTATACTCCATAGTACGATTACTTTTTGATGCCTGGAAAGAATCCTCCTTTCTAGTTGCGTAAGTTGCGTGTACGATTTCGTTTCTGATCCAGAGAATGCGGTGTGTGGATCACCATTCTTCATCTCAGGACCTCCTCCATTTGAAATGTTCTAGGAACCGTGTTCAAGATGTTAGGGTTGCTGTAATTGCTAAAGATGTGTGTACAATAATGATATCGTAAATGCATCAATGTCATTTAATCTACATTCAATCATCCCATTTAAATTTTACTCAATAATCCACCAGGTTCTTTAAGCAATAGTTCAAAGAAATGATAGAGGCTTAAGAAAAACAGTAAATATCAATTGCTTAGGCTGAGTCTCATGTCAACGAGGTCTGCAGTGGAGGACGCCTCTGCGGCACCATTGAAAATTAATAACTTATGCCAGAATAATGCCACATGATTAAAAAACTGCCCGAAGGAATTTTTGGTATAAAATCGAGACTAAATTTTGAAGAAACAGTTGAATTCCTTTTAAAAAATCTGGAAGATAATGGATTTAGAGTTTTTACTGTAATTGACCACGCTTCAGCTGCATCTAATGTTGGTATCAAACTGAGACCAACGACCGTTATAATATTTGGAAATCCTTCTGGAGGCACACTGCTCATGAGCCGATCTGAAACTATAGGTATAGATCTTCCAAGCAAGGTACTTGTGAGAGAGACTTCAACAGGGGTCTCTGTGTACTTTAGCACTCTGGAATTTGTAACTCGAAGACATGGCATTATTGGTATGGATAATGATCCTCGCTCGTTCGATTCTAAAATTGAGGGGATTTTGAATCAGCTTCTGCAAGTTTAGCTGTAGAGAATGAAATAGTGCAGTGATGTGCAAATCTTTAGATCTGAGAACTTTGAGAGGAGGCGAATTGATAATCATATTCATTGTATTATTTTATTACCGATATCGCAGTAGCTTTAAGCTTGCGTTAGCATCGGGATGCAAATTTTACCGAAAATACAGAGCAAAGTATTTATTCAGATCACGAATCTAAGCTACTGGTAATTAAGATGACCAAATTTGTATTGGTATCAGATTCAACATTAAGTTATGAGTACAGGAATTTCCCGTTGTTGGATTTCTTGCCATGTGCACCATCAAAGGCAATTCCTTACAGAATTTATAGTTTTTTAAAAGGCCCTGCCCCACCCGCGATGCCGAATGGGGAACTTGTTTTCGCTCCATATGCGATTCGTAAACTTGAAGCTGCATTGTTGAGAAAATATGATAAGAAGGATATTGCAGTTGCTCATGAGGATTATCTGGAGAATTTTATAAAGGATGATACCGAGATAATTGGGGTTTCAACCATGGATCCTTTGGGAATAGGACCAACTACCATGTCGTATTACGCGCTATTTGGTGGGGAGATGATGGCGTGGGTAAGATGGGAATGGGATCATCTTATTGAAAAAATAAATAGGATTAGAGCTGGAAAAAAGGCCAAACTTGTTGTTGGTGGACCAGGAGTTTGGGAATTTACAGTCTTGAATGACGAGATTGAAAAATACCATTTTGACTACGTTGTACAGGGAGAAACGGATGATATCGCGGAGTACCTCTTCGATCAGATGAGCACAGGTGACATAGACAATAACATGTTCTACAGAGGATATATGACTTATGATGATCGCTTCAGAAAGATACTCCAAAAGGATGATCGATTCCTGGCAAGAGGGATCACAAAGTCTGCATATCCACGCCTTGAGGAAATCCCAGAAATCGTGAGACCTTCCATGAAGGGTATGGTTGAGGTAATGAGAGGGTGCGGAGTTGGATGCGATTTCTGTGAGGTTACACTTAGACCTCTGAGATATTCGTCTGTACAAACAGTTGTTAACGAGATAAAGGTAAATCAACAGGCTGGAATAACCAATGCCTGGCTTCATTCCGATGAGATTTTTGGTTACAAGCATGGTAACTTGTTTGCACCCAACGAGGAGGCTCTTTCAGAGCTTTTCACAGCTGTGATGGGTGTACCGGGAATAAAGACTTCCAACCCGACACATGGCAGGATATCAATACCGGTAGGCTACCCGGAAATGATGGAGAAGCTTTCTAAGATCCTTAAGACCGGCCCTTCAAACTGGATCGGCATTCAAACCGGCGTAGAGACCGGAAGCGATTCCCTCGCGAAAAGGCACATGCCGAATAAGACTCTGCCGCTGCGCATAGGACCGGACGGAACATGGGAGCAGATTGTCTGGCAAGGCGTTTTTGTGGAGACCGCCAACTACTGGAGACCGGCGTTCACAATTCAAGTCGGGCAAGAAGGGGAGACCACCGAAGATCTATGGGACACTGTAGCAATGGTCAACAGGCTAAGCAATTCGTATTCAACTGGAAGACCGTTTGAATTCACTGTTACCCCATTGGTAAACGTCCCGCTGGGTCGAATAAAGTCGAGGAACCTTAACAAGAATATGCTGACAGTGGACCAACTGGCAGTGTACTATGCTTCATACAGGCATCTTGCAAAAATGGCCAATAGGGATGGATATAGGGATACGCATGGCAATTTCATTTCTAGGGCAGGAACCGGAACGCTGATTTCTGGTGGCGGTATGCTGATGATGAAATTCATAGAACACCTTGCGAAAAAGTCGGGTGTGGATATTGAGAAGGTCAAAAGGTATGGTATCGAGAATAAGAAATCGTTCACCTCTCTGGCCTCGCTTAGCGGCGCGTAGACAAGAACGTGATTATCAAAAATCCGCAGCCGCTTGATTTCTCATATATTCCGCGTTCAATGCGTTTCAGGGAGTCCCAGATAGATCTGATAAAAAAGACTTCCATATTGCCGCTGCAAAACGGGAATTGCTCCACTGCTGTAATTTATGGAGATTCTGGTACCGGCAAGACTTCAACGGTAAAGTACCTAGCTAGGGAAGAACACGACGTGGAGATAGTCTATGAAAATGGACTCTCCTTCCCGACTATAAGGCAGTTGCTTTTGGACGTAGCTTCAAAATTCGGGAAGATTACTGCAGCATGGAACATGAGCTATGGTGAGATATTCGGAATACTTAATGGAGTAATCAATAACAAAGGCGCCGATATGTTAATAGTTGTGGATGAATGTGCAAATATAATAAGGCGTGACAGTGAAGGACTCTATAACCTTCTCAGGTCCAATGAATTATACGGTTCGAAAATATCGTCACTCCTTATATCGATGGAGGACCCGTCCATTTTTATGTCGGAGATTGATCGCAAATCACTTGGCGCCTTCTCTTCAATATACTTTAACAGGTATAATTTGGATGAGCTTGTAAGTATAGTTTCCGAGCGTGCCAGGCTCTCGATAAGGCAGGATGCGTTTGACGACGGTATCATGGGGTACATTGGCGAGATAGCTGCGCAATTCGGGAGCGCCAGAATTGCCATAGAACTGCTTCAGAAGTCAGCCTACATGTGCGAGTACAGGAATGGAAATGCACTCAGTTTTGATGATGTAAGAGCGGCTAAATCAATGATAAACCCGTTCGTTACGGAGAGCAAACTTGGAGAACTCGATCCAGAAGAACTCGTCGTTCTTCTTTCCGTATGTGGCTGCCTTAAATCAGGCCCGTATGCAGAAATGAGCTGCGTACTCAAGAACTCAAAGGTCATGGGGGAACAGTATGGTTTCAGCATTGCAGAATCTAAGACCTACAGAGTAGTATCAAAGTTGGAAAGCGTAGGGCTCATAGAAAGCAGAGTCGTTGGCAGGGGAGCGGGGAAAGGAGTTTCAAAATTATTGAGCGTGAACGACGTCCCGATATCCGTCCTGGCCTCCAAGATTACCAATTTGTTGAGCCGTTGATTATATTATACATATTATTATAAATATAATATATTTAATAAGAAGTTTTTAGAAAGTAAAATTGCATAAAATTATACATTTTAAACATTGTTAAATATGTATGTATAGATATCATATTCTATCCTGTATAAACCAGGATAATTATTGTTAATATTTATAAAAAAATACATTGTTTATTTAGAATAACAGATAGGCTTGTGCAGGATTTCGCTCAATCGTTTATAAAAATATTCATATATAATTAAGTGTTACACATATAATGGCTGAGAAAAAAACAAAGGCAAAGAAGACTGTTAAGAAGGCTGCACCAGCTGCCAGCAAGGCCACAAAAGCCCCAGCAAGCAAGACAGCAAAAGCTGCAACTTCAAGCAAAGCTGCAGTAAAGAGTGTAGCGGCTAAAAAGAAGAAAAAATAATTACTGAAAATTTTTGGGTAAATGGACTTGAAACCGCTCGTATAGTGGTTTACCCATTATTTTTTTATATCAATATATTATTTTTGTTTAGTATATTGAACTCTATCTTTTTACATACCGAGTCCATGAGGAAGTTTATTGGCTCAAATGCCCTTGATAATATTTGTTCATAGAATTTTATGTCTATATCGTCATAAATATTATCACCAAAATCGAATATATCCATTTTCTTATCTACAACTGCAGCCCTTACTGTTGACCCTGGCCAGATCTCGCGCCCTTTGCCTTCAACCTGCTTCAGGATGCGTTTCTGGATTGTATTGGACGCATAGTCTTCAAAGTGCTTTGTTATATGAAAATTGATATTATAGTAATTTCTCGGAAAAGAGCTCAGATTATTTTTATAATAGGTTTCCAAGTTCAGTATTTCCGTTCTCTTTTCGACTATTTCATCAACGGTCTTGCAATCACGCAGTATATTCAGCGCATCCATCTGGAATTTTATGGCCATGTAAGGCACATCGCTTCTCCGGGCTTCGATGCCCCTAACCTTGAAAGATCCATCATACCTGAGCCCCAGATACCTGTTGAGGGCACCTAATCCTGAACGGGAAGGCAGGAATGTAATCCATCGGTAATGCCCGTCTACAACTATTTTTATCCTTGTTTCGTGCTCTATATCTGCAATCAGGGATTCAATGTCTCCCTGGCCACTTAGCCAGAGGGAATCAACAATACCATGAATGATCTTAAAGTTCTGATCCTTTGCAAGGCTAATTGCGCGCATCAGTGCCCACCTGCCTATGGCAGTGATGGCCTCATGCATCTCTATTTTCCCGAATTTCGCATTCTTATAACCTGTATACCCAAAGGATGTCAGGAGCATCCATTTCAAGGCTACATCTCTTTTCTGATATATTGGATCTAAATTTTTTATTGCTTTGTAAAACAACCTGATTTCTAGGAGATTGCCAAGCGCGCTTGAGAGGAAACCCTTTCGATCGGTTGAGATATGGTATGGTGCATCAGGTACATGAAAACCTGATGAAAGGTTCATGGTTTCCGGAGAGAGATTATAGTTAACTATTATGCTGGGGTACATCGATGAAAAATCAATTTCGTAAACATCGCTGTAAACACCAGGTTCGGGCTGAAGAACCATTCCACCTTTGTCTGTTTCGTACAGGGTTTCAATGGTTTTCTCGTTCTCGTGATCGTCTTTATACAATGGTATCAGAATATTATGTTTTATGGCATATGCCTCTTCAAGGGATGAAACAGCTGTTCCGGTAGTAACCACGGAGGCCGTGGTTATCGGGAGACCTGAGATCCTTGATACTTCCATGAGCCCCGCCAATCCAGATTCGGAGTATACGAAAGAATCCGACGAGATGCATATTTTACCGGAGAGACTGACACGCGGATTCTTATAGTGGGTCTGGCCGTAGGATTCATAAGTTTGCGCAGAGAATGTTCTAATAAAAGGTAACTTAAACCCCAAACCATGTGTAATTTTAAGTAGGTTTTCAAACAGCTTATCGGTGTTGTCGTATATTATAATAACAGCACCATTTATTGCGTTTACCATATCTGTTAGCGATTTGGAACTTATTTTCTCTTCGGGCTTGCCGTTTATAGATATCGTTTCAGGCTTTCCATGCACCACGGACCCTGTTATTGATACTGCAGGTATATCGGGATCATAAGCGTATAAAGATTCTATGGAAAAGAATTGCCTGTCAGTTTCAGCCATGAATCTTAATGCAGGGTTTATATCGGCATTATACATGCTGTATTTTCTTCCAAAACCTATGGTCTCTATGGCGTGAATAAGATCCGGCATATTTGATGGATAGGCCTCAACCTTTAGGCCTCTAATCTTGCCATATACATTATTTCCAGAGGATTCGGAATACCTGAATCTGGACTGGTCGAGTTGCGAGGAGAGAAAGTCTAGATCGTATTCAACTCCATGAACGAATACCCATGATTTGTTTCTGTGATCCTTGAAGGTGAGATGCTTGCCATCCCACTCCCATAATCTTATCGCATCGGACCCAGTTGCATTTATTATGATTTTCATAGTTGCCATTTCCTACGTAAAATATATAACAAATTATTCTATTGAACGTATTATATTATTCCGTCTCCAGACTCTCCAAACGCTCCCTAATAACATGTATCTCCTTTTCCATTTCTATAAGAACGGAAAGTGCGAACGAGAATTCTGGGTCCAGGGAAGAATACGAGGCTTCATGAGCGTGCTTTCTGCCTTTCAGTATAAGTTTTGTCAACAACTCCATTTCATCTTTGTTCATCAGGTGGCCCATACGTTCTATCCGTGCAGAAAGTTCCTCTACAGACTGCCTCATTGTTGGTATCGTTCGGCCCATAAATTAAATCCCTCCTCTGATATTACTCGTTTACCAAAATAAAACTCGAAGATGCCTTTTTTTCCGACTATATTCATAAAAATTATGGCCCCTCGGTAGCTTTTTACTTTCAGTATGTCATATATGCTCTCAACAATGATCTTTTTCCAGGATTCTATGACGGGTGACGTAATCAGAATATAGCATGGCGAATCGTCCATGTCTATGAGTATTCTTTGCAGTTGATTTGATGTCAGTATTCTCTGTATTACCAGGTCCTTCCTTATAGAGCCCGTGTTCAACAATATTCCGTCAGATACAAGAAGACGCGGGTTTTCGTAATCCTGCGTCAATTCAAGGAACTGCCCAAGATTTTTGGTGTCGAAAGAACCAGTACGGAATATCCTTAAAGAGCCCTGCATTAAAGACCATAACATATCGATTGTATATTAGTCGGCAAGGCTCAGTTGAAAAATGTATGAAATGATTGAAAATACGCATTCTGTGTTTAATTTTCAATAATACGATAAAAATTACAGGCCGATCACTCTATTGGCGCTCTCAGCTGTATCTTTCCGTTGACCTTCTTTGAGTTTCTGAAGGCTGCATTCAGTATGACCGCAGATCTTATCACACCAAGGTGCGTCATGGCCTGCGGGAAATTACCGAGCTGTTCACCTGTTGTTATATCGATCTCCTCCGAAAAAAGCCCAAGATGGTTCGCGCGATCCATAAGAGAATCGAAAACGTCACGCGCCTCATTGATCTTCCCCATCTTTACCAAAACTTCGACGTACCAGAAAGATAGAAGAAGGAAAGCGTTGTCGTTCCCTTTGAGACCATCATCGTTCTTGTATCGCTTGAACAGATGATCGGTAATCCTCAGATCATTCTCTATTTTTCCTATAGTTCCCTGGATACGCCTATCTGTAATGGGAAGGAAATTTACAAGAGGTATACGCAGGAGGGCTGCATCTGTTTCGGAAGCCCCATAATACTGAACAAAAGAGTTAACGTCTTTGTTAAAGCCGTTCTTTAATACATCGACTTTGATTTCTTCAGCTATAGCCGTCCATTTTCTGTAAGGGCCCGATAAGTTCTCTCTCTTACCCATATCAATAGCATTCTGGAAAGCAGACCACGCAAGGACCTTGGAATAAACGTAATGTCTCGGCTCGCTACGGAATTCCCATATGCTTGAGTCTGGAAATGTCCACAGCTCTGAAAGCGTGTCCAGGGTATCGCCTACAAAATTCCAGAGAGATGACGAAATTATGCCTCCCACCTTGCTGAGTGCATCTATTGCGTTTATTATGGAAGCATATTGGTCGATCTGCAGCTGTTCTGATGCCTTGTTCCCGATCCTTACAGGCCTCGAGCCCGCATACCCATCATAATCAAGCTCTATCTCATCGACGTTGCTGTCGGGTGTAATAGGATATATCGTCCTTATTCTCCTTTCCCTCTCAATGGTGTCCATTATATCGTAAAGGAATCGTGTGGCCTCTCTCTTGTAGCCTATCTTGGCCAGAGCTTCGATAACATAAGCAGTATCGCGAATCCATGAATACCTGTAATCCCAATTCCGCTCACCACCGAGAACCTCCGGAAGGCTTGTGGTTGGAGCTGCGACCATGAGCCCTGTAGGCTCAAAAAACAGTCCTTTCAATATGAGGGCAGATCTGTTTACATCGTTACCATACAGGCCGTTATAGGTGCCCATGCTGCTCCATCTAAGCCAGTATTCTGTTGTTTCTTCAAGCCGCTGGAGAGATTTATAATCCTCAACCTTGTCAAGATGTGTAATCCCTTCAAGTACTATGGACCATAATGATGTGTGTCTTGGAACAAGCTTGTCCCCTACTATGAGATTGCCTTCCTGCCTCAGTGGCAATTCACTGACCATACCGACATTTGTACCATCCGAGCTATAAATGAATCCATTCTTGCGCTCTTCTATGGTAACTGCAGTTCTTCCAAAATTAATTGTTGGCCTGAATTCAAGATGCACTTTGACATCCGCAGACCTTGTTTCAACAAGCCTGTGTATTTCGGGAAACTTTATAGTAGAATATTCGGAAGTGGGTATAAAATCCGTGATCTTCATAACGGTTTTCCCGTTTGAAGTAAATTCGGTAATAAGTATATTCGTTAACTCCTTGTAATACTGGATAAACTCCAAATCTTCATATCCCTGTGGCCGTATAGTAAAATATCCGCCCTTATTCTTATCCAGGATCTGGTCGAATATCGGGGGTGAATTGAAATTCGGTAGGCATGCCCAGTCTATAGTCCCCTCGATACCGACTAATGCACCGGTTCGGTTGCTTGCTATAAAACCATGGTTCGCAATTTTAAGATAACCATCCACTTTCAGATCATTGTATTTACGTGTGACTTGGAAAGACATAGACGTACTTGACTGTCGGTATTAGCATGGTATTCTTAAAGTCATGCTGTGACACATACGCACATTCCATCGTGGAATTCTATATTTCTGCTTTGCCTCGCAATATTCTCCATTCCCTACCTTACTGACGAATTTCGATGAACCATTTATGTATCTAGCAAATTTCGACTCATAAATGTTGATTCTTAGAGCATGATCTTGTTCTCCTTGTAGACACCTCTGCCCACGAAAACTGAAATTAAACCCTCTCCTTGTTTATATACCTGGACTGCATTTGTTGTGCGCTCATTCCAGGACTGTTATGGAATAGAAAATCATACGTTGAATTCCCCATATAAACTGATGATCTGCGGTTTCTATTGCCTAAAACTACTAAAACAGATCTACACGCGCAATTATTTTAGTTTTAACGCAAGAATCCACTCCTGTATAGCGATGCTCCCTACCAACTCTTTTATAACGCTTTAAGATCAACTGCTAATATGCTGATATTTGAGGACTATCTGCAAAAGATTTCGGATGAGCTTAAAAACCAGTTTCCAGATTATAGGGAGAGCGATATCGGAATAGACCATACAGGACATTCAGATGTAACATTCAGGACTTTCAGGATCACCAAAGAATCAAAGATGAATCCGGATATAATTAGATCGAAAATTAACAATGCTTTTTTGAATGTACCTTACATAGAAAACATAGAATTTAATGGCGGATACGTAAATTTTATGATAAAACCATCGGCAATGATGTCTGCAGTCGCGGAACAGATTCTGCATGGAGGCAGATTCCCAGATACATTCCAGGACCCGGAGAGAGTTAGCATCGAGCATACGAGTGCGAATCCAACGGGGCCGATACACATCGGACGAACCAGGAATTCTATAATTGGGGATTCCCTTTTTCGCTTGTTGTCCCGGTACGGTTACAGAGTGACTACACAGTATTTCGTTAATGATTCCGGAAGGCAGGTTGCATCATTATATCTTGGTTATACCAAATATGATAGATCTCCGAACCCTACCGTCAATTCCCTCTGGAAGGCGTACCAAGAAATCAGCAAAGAAATCGAGGTGGATCCTTCTGCCGAGAAAGAAGTTAACGACATAATGAGAAGATATGAAAACGGAGACCCGGAGTTGCTTTCAGGTATCAAGAATGTCAGCAAAGTGATCATAGACGGAGTAATGGCCTCCCTGAATAAAATCGATATTAAAATTGATGACTTCACTTGGGAATCCGATCTTGTACAGAATAAGGACATAGAGCAGGTTCTGGATCTTCTTGGAGATCACGTCGAGAGTGAAGGCTCAGCAAAATTCATAACTCTAGACGGGAAGAAGGTTTTTCTGACCAGAGATGACGGTACCTCTTTGTACTTTTCAAGAGACATTGCCTATCACCTGTACAAATTCCAGTATTATGACTGGTGCATCACCGTATTAGGCGAGAACCACAAAGATTATTCAAAACATATACTCGAGGTATTCAAGAATATCCTTGGATATGAGCAAAGAATTGACTTTGTTTTCTATTCTTATGTTTCCCTTGAGAGCGGAAAGATGGCCACAAGGAAAGGTGTGGGTGCACTGCTTGATGACCTAATTGAAAGAGCCAGGGATGAGGCTTACAAGATTGTGAAGGAGAAACGCCCAGAGCTTTCAGAGGAGCACTTAAGGGAGATAGCTGAGGCTGTGGCTGTTTCTGCTATAAGGTTTCACATTGTTAAATTGAACGCCAATAAACAGATAGTATTCAGGTGGTCTGAGGCACTAGATTTTGAAGGCGACACTGCTCCATTCATAATGTATTCCTACGCGAGGTCGACTAGCATAATTAAGAAGGCTCAGGATGTGGAGGGTGACATTTCTGAATACTATGATGAAATTGAGAGAGGACTCATAAAGAAGATGTACTTCTACGCCAATGTTCTGAAGGATGCTGTAGCCAACCTAAAACCCGAGACTATTGCCAATTACCTTCTCGACCTAACTAGGAGCTTCAACGATTTTTACACAAACTGCCCCGTGATTAATTCGGAAAAGGAGGTAAGGAGCAGGAGGATGCTTCTCATAAGGTCTTACAGGGAAATTGTGAAAGACGCGTCAGAGATTGTCGGTATTAGAGTTCTGGATGAGATGTAATACCATAGCCTATCCTTCTCCAAAACATGATGTACATCCACAGAGCAACGTCAAAACATCTATATTTGTGTAACTATAAAACGAAAAAATAGTATAAAAATAAAAGAATTATTTTTTCCTTCGTATCAATAATGCAGCTATGCCCAGAACTGTTCCAACGGCACCGAGTGCAATACTAACAACTATCACGATGACAATTTTTAACTCTTTATTCATAATGTGTTACAGATAGAACGGTATATAAATTTTGTCCGAATACCGATTTGGAACCATTCTGATCGGAAAACATAATAACCTTGGCAGCGCAGGAAAGAGCTGCATTTTCCGTAAGCTGGATCACATTGCATTTTACTGCGGAATCCCAGACCGCTATCCTAGTCACACCGTCTAGAAGCCGAGATGGAAAAAACCATAAGCTACAATGAGATCATCTAACATGGATTCCAAAGAGCTAAGGAAGATCAATATTGAACTCCCGGAATCAGATTATAAATTTCTCGATGACCTTGCGAATGATCTTAAGCTGAGTGTGCCCGAATTCACTAGAATGTTGATTGAGGACTATGTATATCTAAAGAGAAACCACAAGATAGATACGGATTTCAGAAGCTGGATCGAAGACCTTTATGAGGAAACTATGACCAAGAAAACAGAAGTCAACGAATACAAAAAAAGATCAAGGATGAGTTTGATTCTTGGAAAACGATGAGGCGAAAAAATTTCTGACGTGTGCGCGAATGTTCTCCGGATCCTGAAAGGATCATGGCTTCAGGCCGTATATGTCGAGCAGGTGCCTGAGTTTCCTGTACTCTGAGAGAAACTCACTTCCTTCCTTTGTTATGTTTATAAATTTCTTTTCCTTATCTTCATAAATGGAAACCAATCTTTTTGATATCAGAAGACTAACATATTCAGATGCCCTGGAATAAGGTACATTTATCTCCTTCACTATCTCGCTCACAGTGCACTGTTGGGAGGAAATGTGGCTGAGTATATCAACCATTATTTCAGTTTCTGTTCTGAGCTTTCTCATTCTAATCGCCAAAGGTAACAGTAAAGAGAGGAACGGAAAACAATAGCAGGCCAACATCAAGGACGGCGAAGGAGATCTCCGCCAGTTCCTGGGAGAAAACCGCGAGATTCACGATGGACATGATCACGGATATCATAAAAACAGTCAGTGCACCGACTATGAAACTGCTTCCTGTTCTTGCACGTCTGAGCATCACAAACAGATCATAGGATACGAAATACAGGGACAATATGTAAAAAGGCGTGCCTATAAGTGCGAGCGGTAGAGCGATGAAAACGATCTCCTTCTTTAGATAGGGATAATAGAGGGAGAGAAAGGCAAGCGTTTCAAAAACTATCGCCACATTCGCTACACTCCTGTAGTATGAACTCATTATTTGAAGGGCAAAGAACACAATAAAAAAAAGGAAGAAGAGAAGAAGGGCAATCTTCGAATGTACCCTCTTGTAAATGGTGCTTAGAACGATGAGGGAAACCAAGGATATGGCAAACCCTACATACAGAGCGATATTTGCATAGGTCATCGTACAATTAAACCTTAGTTTATATTTAAAGGATTCTGTCCTCATACCATATTCCTTGTCATATGAGGAATAACATGACTCTTACACCCCTGTATGTCGCAGCCCCATATGGATAACACTCATCCATCCAGAAGAAATATGAATGTACTCTGGAACATTTGTAACGTTAATTGAAAAAAATAAAATCTTCAATTAATAAAGAAAGAGATGTGGATTTTTGCAATGCTCACATACCGGCGGATAGAAAAATATTCAGAAAAAATTTTAGATGAGGGAGGAATGTGGACCTAATAAAACAGCGGTGCGTAATCGCCGCCGTAGTATATCAGGCCGTAGTTGTTGTAGGGAGCAGTTCCATTGAAGTTCCACCAGAAGTTACCACCCTGGTAGCTTGTCCCGATGATGCTCCCGGATAGGGCGAATCCGTTGAACATGTGCACAACTGATGCGGACTGTTTAGTTATGTTCCAGGCGTTCATGTAAACTGCAGGCAGACCGTTGTATATGCTTGAGTTCGGGCTATATGCGTTGAACTGAACAGCAAAGAAGTTGTTGTAGATCACGTCACCGGAACTATACTCTGCAATACCAAGAGGTGCACCCCAGATATTCGTGTGAGCATAGAAAGTACTGTTTACAAAGACCTCTGATGATTCAAGGATGTAGTTGCCCCAGATGGTCACATTCGGGCTTCCATATACAAGAAGACCGCTATCCATAACACTCATTGCGTTTGATCCAACGAGAACAGAGGTTGAGTTCCACACAACGATGTTAGCGACAGGAAATCCTGACTGTTCGTAAGTGAACCAGCCTGAGATGTGGTAATTCTGCCACATGGAGACATTGGAAGTATTGTAGAACTCATAGTTGAGGTAATTGTATTTCGGAACTTGGTAAAATGCCAGGAGACCGGAATAGGCGCTGTCGGTATAGTTGATCAGGAGGGAAGGCATGTGTTCTATCAGGACATGGGCATTCGTGTTCATCAGGAGCAGGCCGTAGAAAACCGGGAAGCCGAAGTCATTAAATTCACCGAATATCGGATTTATAGGCATATTCTGTACATTGTCGATGACATATGGATTTGAAGTCGTTCCAGTTCCCTTGAGAGAAATGTTCTTGATCTGGTTGTTATTCATTGCGAAAAGTGGTGCATAAATGCCCATTGCGTTGTCCCTCACGAGTGAGATACTCATGGAAGACCCAAGGGTCATATTCACCGGAGAATAATCGCTCATTAGAACCTCAACGGCGTAAGAGCCGCTGGGAAGTGAAAAATCATATGAACCACTGCTTGAAAGCGGCAACCAGGCTGCCATTGATACGTTAAAAGGTGCAGGACTCACAAAGGCGAAGGCGTTGGAAGGTGCGATGCTGCCTGTGAACGTTGTCATGGACGAAACGGTAGAGATGTTCCACATACCGTAAACCAAAGAGGGACCGGCTGAAAGATGGGCTGTCGAACCAATCCAGGAAACAGAGACTCCTTCAGAGGTCTCACCTGTTTCAGAACCCACATCGTAAGCAGACGGAACGTTAACGTAGCTTGTTCCGCTCTTATACATCAAGTTCATAGTCGCATTGAGCGAGTATAGGGATGAAGTGCTTCCACCTCCCGGGCCACCAACCATGATCTCAAAATCATATGGAATGTAACCTGTCGGGGTTATCTGTGTCCCACTGGCGAGATACTTCGGACTCGGTGCGGAATAGCTGGCAGGCATGCCGTAGGTTGAATTGAACAGAACCTGATCGTAACTCCCCGACATGGACTTGCCGCCGGTCGTTACGGAGTAATTGAAAAACATTGCTGTCCTGTTGTCAACAACGGAAGAATTAAGGTAAAGGGATAGATGGAAAGGATAGGTCACATTGATTGTTGGGCCTACATCAAAATAATAAACAGGAGAGACGAGGTTACCGTTGTATGAATAGAGTGCATTGGGGCTCATATATATCGCGGGACTGGAGAAGTTCCATATGTTGTCCAGGAACGTCAGCTGGTGAACTCTCGCGGAATAAAAGACAACGTTCTGAGTCCAGAATGTGTAACTGCTGTTTCCGAAGAGCGTGACATTGTTCAGAACGGAGTTAAGCTGAAAAGTGACGCTTTGCGGACCATCGTTCAGGAGATAGAAGTCTGAGAAGTTATAAACGTTTATAGAAGCCATAACGCTGCTCGTTGTGGTGTTCATAGAAATCATGTGCCCAGAAACATTCTCCGTCCCGTAGTAGCCTATACCCATGGGAGCTGGAGACGAAGTATAGGAAGGAGAGACCAAGCCATCGTGGAACTTAGCCGGGACATTAAGATTCGGAAGACTTGCATACTTTGCCGGTATTCCCCTGGCGCTCAGTTCACTCATTATCGTGTTCTTGAGTGGCACAGCAGAAATATCCGGGCTAGTTGCGACGGTTTTTGCATCCTGTGAATGGGATACAGGGGTTAAAACTGCAAAAGCCATTGCAACAAATACCAAACTCAGTAAAATTACAATTACTTTTTTCATAAAATAGATAATGAAGTAATATAGATAAACATTTCCGTACCGGCTTGAATCCAAACCCAGCTACTTCGCACGGACCTTCTGGGTGTCATGAACGGTACACCCGACAATCGATAACCGGGATCTGAGAGGCAGCGCGATAATTACCGGAATCCCCCGGGGAGATGGATTATACGCTACAATATCTCGTTCACACATTCTTACATCTATACGCTGCTCATAAAACTCGTAACAGCGTTAACTGGAACGACCTCACGACGAGTGAACAGTCCGATGCGCAGCGCATATTTCTTTCGATACGGAAAATTCATGCACGGAGGCTTCAGCGAAAAAATGGTCCTTCGGATGGCAGATGAAAAAAATGATGTTTAAGCAATCTGGCCGGACTCTTGGTGCGGGCCAGATCGCCTTTGCTCACAGCATTATGTATTTATCGAGGATCATTATGCCATCCCTGCTTATTACTGAATTGTTAACGGCATAGAGCATCCTTTCATACCCTGTAGAGTGCATCGATCCATTGTCGTATACAGAATCTGAGTGTATCTCGGTCTTAAATGTCGAGGCATGGTTGTAGTACATCTTCGTTATCACACCGTTCACTATCTGCCCATCAAATGCACCGTAGCCCGCAAGGGCAGCGTCATCTATCACAGTTTTCACGTACACTCTACTGTTGGTGATCCTTGAAAGCTGGTCAAACTCGTACCTGCTCTGCTGCGCACTGTCCTTAATAATTATAGCAACGAGCGAGCCGTTGTGACTGAGAACGAGATCTTCAGTGAACACCATTGATACTGCATAGATCAGGTGCTCTGAACTCGATGTGTGCGTGACCACATTACCATCGGTTATGATCCCTGTAGTTGTGATGTTTATCATATCGACGTATCCAAATGTTTGATTGTACTCAAGGAGATAGCCGGAGCCGTAGGGGACAACTATGTTATCGCTTGGATCAAACTCATAGCTGTATGCGCTGAAATAGTTTGTTATGTTGTAATTCCTCTTCGCAACTACAGAACCGTAGGATGTCATGGAGGATGCGTTTAGATCCTCTTTGACAAGCTGTGAGTCATTGAGCCATTCAGCGGATGTGGGTATGCTCTCTGTCGTCATGTTTGTTGCAGGCGTCTGGTTGTATACGTTCATCTCCGTCCACCTGCTTGTGAAAGTGCTGTTAACTGTGGAATTCGTTGTGTAGAGCATGAAGTTTAGTGCGACCCTTATCCACAGATCCTCATTATTGACCACGGTTATATTTACCGATTTCGTGCCGTGTAGGAGTGAAACATACGGATCTAGGTTGAAGGTGTAGGGATGATCGAGCAGAGCCCCTATCGCGGTTATAGGCTGCCAGAGGAAGAGATCCCATCCACCTGTCTGGACATTTGGATACGGCCACATCTCCGCAACCGTTGTGCCGTTTATCGACACTATGAACTCTCTGAATGGGGGCTGGTTAGCATACCAACCCTCATCATTTCCGTTCTGGAGCGCATAGAAATTGATGTGCCCCGATGTTACGTTAGAGGGAAATGTTACGTTGAAAACCTGCGATGTATTGTATGGTATCAAGACGTTATGCGGAAAAGCGTTCTTCGAGGGGGCGAAACTCTTCGTTATGGGCACCGGTATGACCACATTCGGCACGTTCGGTCTGGCTCCTGGATAGAGAACGAACCATACGCTCTGGTACGCCGAATAATTCGGCTCCCACTCTGCAGTGTAAGCTGTGACGTTCACCTTATGACCGACGATGACGGAATAATATTCTGTCACGTCCTGGTGCACCGTTGTGTTCTGGGATTCATTTGTATTTCCAGAAGCTATCTGCACACCGTTGACCTTGACCTGGTAACTGTAGTCCCACGGATTCGAGACATAGAAGTTCTCATAATACACGACGATCTTTGAGAATGGGCCAGACGGGAAGGTTACCGTACCGTAGGATTCAGCTGTTGTATTGTGTGATACATACTCATGGTTTATGGCCATCACAGTTACAGGGGCAGAAGAATTCGCACTCTGCACCTCCGCAGGAGAGACCGCATGCATTCCAGATGGCGCGTTGAAGCCAAAAAATGTGAGGCTCATGGCAACCGCCACCAAAATTGCTATTAAGACTGTCAATTTTCGCATAAAAACATAAACCATAATAGTTTAAAAAGATTTTTATTCCCTGCGGGATCGATCTGTCTATGAAATATCTGCGTGACTCTAGGCAGACAGCTGGGATATGGATATCCAGTGAAGCGTAATACTCGAATCCCTGGAGGGCCCGATGCCCATGAAGTCCACATTCTGCAGAACGATGCCTGTGGTGAAGTGAACGGTGAAGGCATAAACGGCGTGTGTGGTGAAGTTGCCCTGGAATATGTCATAGATCCCGAGCCTCTGGCCCTGAGAGTAAACCTGGAGGCTTAGGATTGTACTGTTCATGGGAATTACCGACCTTGAAGATATGTAGAACGTAACATTATACGATCCTGGAAGGAGCGTAATACCCGGGCCGGAGAACATCTCGGAGGAGTTGACCGCATAGTTGTTTGACAGATCGGTGCCAGAGATGTATCCGGATCCTTCAGGTGTCATCTGAGATCCTGTTATGTTCTCATTCATCGGTCTGAATATCATCGGGCGGCCGGAATAGTTGGCTTCAAGCAGAAGAGCACCGCTACCTTCCGCGAGAATCCTGAAATGCGACGAGGCCATATCAGCGTTGGCGATCGGTATCAGGAACCCGGGCTGTGCAAAGTAATTGAGCGGGAGGTCCAGGAGAAGATAGTCGTAAGGTATGTCGGAATTGTAGCTCGTTATTAGTGGCTGAACATACTCCCTTCCGGAGAGCTGCGGAATGTTGTCCTGTGTAAGTACCGAACCGTCCTGCGGTATGAGGCCAAGGATGCTGTGGAGGAAAACCACATTCTCGTTGATCGTTGTGTCATTTGCGACCTGATGGTTGCCGTTGTAGTACCCCCCATAGAATCCACCGATATCTGAGTTCAGTGGGCTCAGAGGGAAATATACTGCAGCAAAAACAAGCATGGCGATAACGAATGGTATCATGACCCTTCCTGAAGGTTCCCGCGCTTTTCTTACTAAGCCCTTGAAGGAAAATCTTCTCTCGTAATCCTTGAAGTAGCCGCTCCACTTGACGAGCTTTGATACTGCCAGGACGAGACCGAGGAACATCGGCCCTGCTGAGAGAACGGGAAACATCAGGCCGAAGAGAGTGTAGTTTATGACATTCGAAGAGAGGAAGATGAAGCCTATGAAGGGGAGCATGAAGAACAGAGTCCATGGCTCGAGGAGTGGGACGAAGCCGGTGTTACCAAAAAGATAAATGAAAAGCTCAATCTTCGATGAAAGGCCGAACGTCGTTACACTGCCAATCGGAACACCCGGAGGTGCGGCACCTGACGTGTAGAGGCCGAAATGAGTATAGACAAGGATGACCGCTATAAGGACTGCGATCATCGCAGAATGAACGACAACCAAACTGCGCGTGGCCTTTATCCCGCGATCCCTGAGTTCGATGTATATCGCGTAGACGAGGAAGAATATGACCATGAGGAGGACGAGTGAATTCGTCATTGCGGAGAGTGCGGCGAAGAAAATCGTGAATCTCCTTTTGCCGAGGGCCCATGAGGCAGCCATTGAAAGATACAGGACTGGGGAGAAGGTCATCATATGGAAATCAAAGAGGTTAGCGGAGACCAGCGGGAAATAGAATATCGAGAGTGAGGCCAGGATTGCAGAAAGCCATTTCGACCCTGTGAGCTTTACCGAGAGGAGGTATATCGGCACAGGGATGAGACCTAGGGCGATGGTTTCCAACGTGATGAGGAGATACGGGCTCGGAAAAATATAGTATAAAGGAAGAATGACGAAGAGTATCGGCTTCTGTAGCTCGGCGCCATAATGGTAGAGGTGAAGAAACTGATATAGGTATCCATGGCTGAGGAGCCAGAAGACCTGGTTCTCAGTGCCGAGATCGACGAAGTCCGCATGGAACGTGTAATACTTTAAGAGCGATATATAAAGCATGGAGGAGATGTAGAGTGCGGAAAAGAGCGAAACTGTTATCCCGGGCAGCCTTTCCCTTATACGATGCACCATATGCGAAACTGAATACATTTCTATACTATAAGATTGCGCAAGGTTCATCGCCTGAAATTAAAGACTTATGAAAATTTCGTAAGAACTAAAATATACTCAAAGAATTATAGGTAAAAAATTGCAAGAAAAATTAAATAAAAAATTTAAAAAAAAGATTATGGGGGATCTCCCCTATTTTACTGTTTTGGCTGTTTTGGCTCTTCCTTGTACTCTTTTGGCGGTGACTGCTTTCTTCCACGCATGATCACAACTGCGACCAGAGCGAGAGTTATCACAACAAGGACGAGGATGACGATCTCAAAGATGAGCGTGTTACTCAAGGATGAGGAGACGCTGCTCGTCTTCGTCTGTATGTTTCCGACTGCAGTTGTGAGATTGCCTAGCTTTGTCTGTATGGTAGCCTGGCCGTTGGAAATGCTTGTTACAGTTCCACTTATTGTTCCAAGGTTAGTGGATATTGTAGCTGTCGATCCCACAAGGGTGCTTATGCCAGCTGCATTGCTTGCAACGGTTCCGTTGATGCTTGCAAGGGTTCCGGACATCGTTCCAATGGATGTCTTTATGGATATTATGTTGCCGTTGAAAGCAGCCAGCGAAGCGTTAAGGTTCGCGATATCAACCTTTAACTGGCCCGCGGTTGTGTTTATCACCGCAAGGGATGAGTTAAACGAGACAAGCTGAGCATCTATCTGAGAGAGTGTTACCTGCACGTGGCCGAGATCCGTTGTGAGGACCAGGGAGTTCTGCAGTATCTGAGATATGGACGCGTTCATTATTCCGAGAGTCGTGTTCATCTCACCGAACTTTGTGCTGATCAGTACTGCTGTTCCGTTGATTGCCTTTATAGATGCGTTCAGCTGTGCAAGTGGAACCTTCATTGCGTTACCTATAGCTGTCTGTATTGTAGCCACCAAGGTCGATGTTGAGATGCTCACTACGAAAGCACCGGCACCAGTGGAGAGCACTATAGGCGCACCATATATCGAAGACGCGGATAGATACTCAGTTGAACCGTAGGGTGTGTATGACGAACCGCTTGAATAAGCAACGCTCTGCGAGTAGCTGAAGCTTATGTTGTATACAGTTCCGGCAACTCCATTAGGCATGGCAAATGTTCCACTGAGTGTTGGACCGGTAGAGTACATGGCCTGAACCGTCGTTATAGGCGATCCGTCCAGATACACTGTTACCTGTATCGGACCAGCTCCAGGTGTCGATGGATTCATTGGTGTACTGCCACTGTATGTTCCGGAGGCAAGTAGCCAGGAGAACGACACAGGTTCAGTTGGGAATGCGGCATATCCCGGTGATAGGGTTGTTGTGTTTGGGAAAGTTACGCTGAGCACAGATGATGCTACCACCGATGACGGGTTTGATGCAAGGGCAATGGCAAGTGGATAGTCCGTAAATCCAACGGACTGGCTGACAGGCAATGTTGGGATGACAAATGATCCAGACACTGCACCGTCACCCAAGGAAAGATATGTCACTGGAGCACCACTAGACATCAAAACTGTCCCGTTAACCTCAAGCACGTAATTCGTGTTGGGCATGAGGCCAGATACACTGAATGACACAGTTGAGCCTATGTTTCCAGAGTACGAGAGCGAACTGAATGCAGCCGATACAGTGAAGTATGCAGCATTGCTCAAAGATGCTTGCGTAAAAGTGTCGTTGACGTCTATCAAGTACTTTCCGCCCTGAACGACGTTTAAACCTACGAAGGAGAACCACGCGCCATTTGCACTATAGTCTCCGGAAGTTGCAGTCATCTGACTTATCAAGGAGCCGGCGGAAAACAGTGTATAGTCGGATCCTGTAGGCGAAGATATAGTTGGATACCCGAATGCGAAGACATACGCGGAGTCAGGCACTGAGTCTGTTGCTGAGCTGACTGCACCCTGCGCCATGCCAACACCAGCTCCAGAAGAAGAAGCGATGTAATTTGTTCCAATGGCAGCTGCTTCTAATGCGTTAACGTCCTGTATTTCGACTGTCGGTGTTCCACCTGAGTTCGTTACAAGGAAGAAGCTACCAATATAGCTTGTCTGGCCTATTTCCTTTGTGTCGAGTTCAAGGTTTATTGGATACTGACCGGATGAGACAGTAGGTATAAGGAAGTGTACGGTTACTCCACTTGTTGTGCCTGAAACTGCGGTTCCTGGCAACTCACTGGTGACACTAACGCCCGAGGATGAAGGAACAAAGGTCACTATGGCCATCGTTCCGAACATAAGGGTGTATGAACCACCAGAAAGGAGCGCCTGCGATGATGAACCGATTAGCAGGGAAACATTATCAGGTACCGTACTTGTTGACGAAGCTCCGATCTGACTACTGAATGAACCCACTAAAGGAGATACATACTGCGTAAAGACATCGCTCAACGTAGCGGATGCTCCTCCAACACTCAGGTATAAGGTAGTGGTTACCCCAGTGGAAAAGCCGTTGTCAGAAGAGACAGTTACCGTGTAGTTGAAGGAACCGTTCAGAGATGTCATTGCGGGTGAGGCTATACTAAAATCACCTATCGATGCACCAGGTGGCGATAATGCAGTCACGCTTATCGAAGCGTCAGATGGAAAACCGGTTCCAGCGATAACGAACGACCCAGATCCTGTTTCACCTGCAAGATATCCTGGTGGCAAGAAAGAATAACCTGAGCTCACCATGGAACTCGTGGCTGATCCCTCTATTGTAAGTGATACCATGATTTGTGCAGACAATCCATAGGTCGGGTTGGCAACGGTCATGCTGTAAGTACCTGCTGGAAGGTTTGTCGGGACAGTGAAAGTACCGACTGCACCGCCATAGGCGTCAGAGGTGAAAGAAAGGACACTATCTGGACCTACCATGAGCTCGAAAGTCGTTGATGCGGGTAGGCCGAGTGCGACATAAGTGTGCGTAGCACCGGAATGAACCAAATCAGAACTTGAGGCTCCTTTCGTAACTCCCACACCCATCTCGTTATATGTCGGCGAAGAGACATATGCAGACGTTAATATTGATGAAGCGCCGGTTATTCCTGTCGAAGAAACCGACGATGAATAACTCTCTGTCACCGACACACTTACTATATCGTTCGACAGAGTAGGACTGAACGATGAGAGCTTTGGCGTGGTAAAGCTAACGCTAAACGATCCAGAGCTTGAAACCGTAACCAAGGAGTTTGTTCCTGCAGATCCTGCTGCAGTTATGCTGTTGGCCTGAATATACTGGTTCGCAGCAAATCCTGTTCCAGATACAGTTATTGTGTTCTTAGCACCAGCCTGCAACACAGATTGCGATAACGTTATGGAGGGTGTTATCTCAAGTGCGGCAACTGCTGTGACGCCTGTGCTGTCAACAGCAACCAAGGCATAATGCCCTAGTGAATGTGCCGAAGAATGGTAGACAGCGGGAAGGTTTATTGGAACCGTGAAAGGCTGCGGCGCTATCGTACCGGCAACTGCCTTTGCAGTCCCGAGCATGATCGAGGAACCGTCATAATTAAAGTAGATCGGCACTGAGCTAGTGGTCGGACTGTAACCGCCACCGGATACATAAACGGTTGCTCCGGATGCTATTGATGCGCTTGAAGCTGGTGTTCCTGTTAGCGATGAGGATAACAGAAGCGTTGGTGTCAGCGGCGAGATCGTGAACTGAGCGAAGCCTACTGCGCTTGTAGGCGAGGAAGAATCAAACGATGCGATAAGATAAACAGTCTGTCCTGGACTGACTGATGGACCGGACGTACTGGTAGGTGTTATTATAGTTCCAGCTGGCATTGAGGTTTCACCCGCGTAAGGTACAAATTCAAAACTTGCTCCAGTGGATATGTCCTTTGTGTACGGACCGGTGGCCCAGTAGAAGTATATATTCGATGAACTCGAATCCGATATGGATGTGGTTGAGACTAGAACAACATTATAAACACTTGGCGTTATAGTCGTTTGACCATCGACCTGAGTTGCTGTCAAAACATTTGGCGAAAATGCTATGTTCGGTGTTGGTGTAGAGAGCACGTGGCTCGATTGCCCAGGCGATGAACTTGTCGCAAGGGCGGTTGCTGTGTGGCCACCTGGTGACGGCTGGGCTGCAACAGTGCCTCCCAGCACAGCCAACCCAGACAGCACCATAATAGTCACGACTATTATAGCTAGAACTTTATGTTCCATTTTCTATCAGAGTGTCATACCGTGGTTATATATAAATTATTTGAACATTCTGTTCTTTGAAAATTCATTGTTCGTGTGTTGAAAATACCGCATTATGTTTATCTGCGCATTATAAGTCTAATAAAAAAAAGGAGAAAAATGTTTTTTTATTTTCCGTCATACATCGTCTGACGAATTTCTCTTGAATTATCCTACACCGTAGAACGATTCAAACTCCGTCGTAACGTTCTGGAATACGTTGTCTTCGAAGACATCGTGGTACGAGTTGGCAACCCATATGCCGATACCCTGATCCTCGATTGTGTTGTCGAAGGCGAAGACGTTCACAACTGTAGGTGAGAAGGGCATGCCTGGCTGGTAGTTCCCGTAGACCGCGATCGCATTAGGAGCAGGTGGGAGGTTGAGATCGGAAGCATTGCTGAAGGGTGGTGCGTTGACCCTCTGGAATCCACCATGTATCAGGACGTTCCCTATGATATCCACACCATTAACCTCAGCTGTTGGAGCCTGGGCGTTGACGACTATGCTCGATTCGAGACCTCCGATCACCGTGTTGTCCAGAACTACGGTTCCTGTGTTCATCGTACCGGGTGTGTCTGCAGCAACCACGATGGTACCGACATACGGTCCAGTGAAGGTTCCGTTGTTGAGCTGCATGCTTCCCATGACCGTGTTATTGAAGACCCAGTTGTTTGCAACCGTCGATCCTGCGTTGAACGCCGCTATGACGATACCGCATCCGTCTGCGTCATAGGCAACGTAATTTTGCGCGATGAAGTTGTTGTTCGCTGACATGTTCTCCTGAGGGAACGGGAGTCCCGTGGGTATCTTTCCAGTGTTCGCGACAACGATGCCTCCGGCTCCGTCATAGGTCACGATATTACCGATCACGTATGAATCGGATACACCGTATAAGCCGAGGCCTGTGTTAAGAGGTATGGCCGGATTCGGATGGAGATCGTTGTGACTTATATTGCTGTCGACGATGAATATGCCATGTGTGTCCACAGCAATTATGCCCTGATCGTTGGCTCCGAAAACACGGGCGTGGAATACATAGACGTTGGTCACGCCCGGTTCGATGTACACACCGAAGTCGTATCCTGTGGCGTTCACCGTTCCGGTGATGATCTCGCCCGAATATGCAACAATCTTAGCTGTCATATCGCCGGGCACACTGTCAGGAACGAAGAGCGAACGATCCATGACCTCGCTTGAGGAAAAGAGAGTGTAATTGGAAACAAAGAGGAGGTGAAGGTAATCGCCGGATACCCAGTCACTGACATAGTTCGCATATAGCGGACTCTCGGGGTTCTCGCTCTGCCCCCCGGGGTATACACCGTATGAATTCGAGAGGTTCGAGAGGTTCGCAACCATGACCCAGCTCTGGCCACCCTGCGGGAAGTCCGGGGATATTCCGCCTGCGTCGTTCGGTGTGTTGAAATCTCCACCTGTCACGAGAGGGCCGACATTGAACTGAGATATGCCCCACAGATTCGGAAAGACGAAGCCGTAGAAATTCGACCATGTGTAGTTCCCGCTGGGGAAATTCGAGTTAAGATACGACATGGTCTGGTTTGCAGCCTCGGACATGAGCGAAGCCACGCTCATATTCGAGAATGGCTTTGCGGTTCCCTGTTCGATCACCTGAAGCATGACCATGTCCATGGGTGAGTATCCTGAAGTGTTGGGAAGGCTTCCGCTCAGGCCCGACGGATATCCAAGGACATTCTCGTATGAGGGTATCCATCCCTTCTCTGTGAGATAGGGTATGAATGTATCGTTGAAGAGGTTCTCGTAAAAGAAGAACCATACTGTCGCAGTTTTCGAGGAGGGCGACATGCTATCGTTCCACGAGGAGAACATGCTCGATACCGCACCGGAATAGCCGGTATGAGGAAGATCGGAGAGAATGTAGGGCATCGCCAGGACAGCCTCATAGTCTGTGAAGTTCTTCAGCTGAAGATTCATCATGTCCTGCACACTCACTTTCGGGTGCGTAGCGAGATATGACGCCTCAAGCTCTGCCCTGTAACCGGGGCTGTTGGTGAGCGTGTTTCCGAGCCAGTAGGGATATGACGGGCCCACCTGCCTCTGGTTCGAGGATACAATGTATCCAGATGGCGGATTGACCGCATGCGGTATCATGCTGTAAGGAATTTCACCTGAGATGTACTCTTCGCCGTTCCCTGGCATAACCCCGGCAGGGTTGTAAGGAATGCCGCTGGATGAAGAAAATATTGGATACATCCCTGCAGATATATCTCCGATAGTGTTTCTGTCAGCGAAGGCGAAGTTCTGGAACGGAGCGACCCACATGCTCAGGTCCGAACGGAACTGCGACCAGTCTGAAGCCGTGTTGATGTCAAGAAGGATGCCTATCTCATTGGACACTCGATTTCCAAGCCAGTCCATAACGAGTGCCGTAGTACCGTTGAGTGCCATTATCGGTCCCAGGTTTGTCCAGTTGACTTCGACGCCGTTTATGTCATACTGCTTCACCGGGAAATAAGAGCCATTCCACAAGTATTTTCCGTTGTTCACCGTCTGTGAGAAGAAGAAGTTCTGGCTCGATATGTCCTGCACATCGGTAAGTGTCCATGCGATATTCCGATTGAAGCCTATGATTACCGAGGGAGCTCCGGGGAGAACGACACCGTAGACGTCAAAAGAGGGATCGACAAGTTGAACCTGGAACCATATTGACGGGAGTGAGAACGCCAGAACAGGGCCACCGGTCAGTATTGGGTAGCCTGTCGCTGTTCTGTTCCCTGCAACGACCCATTCGTTGCTGTGCCCATGCGGGAGCCAGTATGACATGTCGAGAGTATCGTTCTTTGTTATGATCGAGAGGGGATCGAACTCCTCCATAACCTTGACGATAAGCGATCTCAGCGCCGCATTTACCGGATACGTATTTTGCGACATTGCCAGAACGCTCTGGTTAGGCGCGCCTGTATAGCCACCGTAATAATAAGTCTGTACCGGGGAGAATGTCGGTATCAGGTCGTATGTCTGGTTCCCGAGAAGAGAATAGACGAGGGAGAATACAAGAGGATTCGTTCCGAAGGCAAGAGACTGCGTCATGACCTCCTGAACGGCGAAGGAGTATACAGGAGACCAGTAAAATGGAGTTGTACCTGTAAGGGCGAACATTGTCGGAAGAACTCCGATATCTCGCGTGTAGTTTATGTATGAGTTTATGCCTTCTGCGTATGCAGTAAGTGCGGCATATGTAAGGCTGTCGGTGGCATTTGTGGTTCTGTTCTGCACAACGGAATTCCAATCCCTCTGAGCTGTCAGAGGCGCGCCTGTAAGCGCCTGAAATTCATCATACGGCTGATAAGACGGGCCGAAAAATGTTGACATGAGACCCATTCCTTCAAGGGCGTATGTCTCCATCTCAAACAGTCTGTTTTCGGACTGCACAAAGCCGAGGGCATAGAACAGATCGTGGTTGTCCTGGGCGTATATGTGGTATACGCCGTTGCTGTCCTGAACAACATTCACGCTGTGTTCCAAACCGCTCAGGTTTAGTGTCTGGTTATTAAAAACAAGTTCCGGTTTTGCCTGCACGGATCTCTGCTGTGTAAACTGGGCTGCAGAAAAGGCTCCGGATATCATTATGACAGCTATCAGAACCGCAGGCAACATTGTCAATAATAAACGTTTTGCTTTCATAATACTATAGACTACATCGAGATATAAAAATATTTCCTGATATGAGGGTTTTGGAGGCATTGATGGGCTATAAGACAGCGTTTTAGCGCGGGTTTCCCATGATTTCTGAGACACATAATAATGGACTAGGTAATTAGGTCGCCTTTGTTGTCGATTATCATCTATGCATCTCTAACACTGACGAACTGAATTGGAGATCTGTGCAGGCAACGTGAATCCATACCCACCAAGAGCACAGGTTAATTCCAAGGGCAATGATACGCGATTATTAGATTTCTGTTGCATTTTTTTAAAATGACGTTGCGTAGTCATATCTTTTTAAACGTTACCTATAAGAAAATTTTTAGTTTCTGCAAGTCTGTTTCCGTTGATTTTCATTCCTTTTCCGTGGATGGCCAAGGAAAGGTTACTTAAAAAATAGATAAAGATAATGCAGCTATGATGCAATTTTGATGCACAACAGGTTCAACGATGATGCAATTAAAATTAAATTTAATGCAGCGTAATGCATAGACAAATGCAATACAATGTATATTGTTTGTATATATATGTAGAAAGATAAAAATATGCAAATAGAATGCCTTTAGGGTTATAATGATCAATAAAGGCAAAGTAAAAAATGTTCGCGGAAGATCCTATAACTATAATAAGATCGAGAATCTTCTCGATGAGGGCCTTTCCACAGGAGAGATCGCCGCCAGACTTCACACAGACTCACTGCAGAGTGTCAGGCATGCGATCGAAAAGATCAAGAGGGAACGAAGAATTTTAAAAGAGGCAGAAAGAAAACGCAAACTGGAGATCCAGAGAGAAGAAAAGCGTAAGGAAGATGTAAAAAGAAGATATGCCTCAATTAACCAAGTTGGTCTTTTGCGCATGAGTGTGGATCATGAAAGTCTGGCGGCATTGGAAGCGATTGTTCCGAAGACAAAGGCTTTTAGCAAAGGAGAGCTGAGCCTCATTCACCACAGCGGCAGTATTGAAATCTTTATACCTAACAATGCTTCCGCATCAGATATACGAAACGAGTTATACGAATTAGGTTTCTTCGCTCTTGCCTGCAACAAAACACACGAAACCCATGTTCTTAACGTCAGTGTTATACCGAACAACACGGAGGAGGAAATTAACTGGAGAAGATGGATTGATGGCATCATAACCTTATATGTGCCTCAAGATGTCCAGGCAGATGTAGAGGATGTTAGGAAACATAACTTTAATTTCGGTAGTTGAAACGCAAGATCCCCTTAATAACCAATACTCCGCAAGAAATTTTAGAGCGCCCTTCTTGAACTTGCTCTATAAATATTTCTACAGGGGTAATGCTTTTCCGAGATATTGTGGCATTTACCTCCAGTACCTGTGGCGCGACATATTCGCCAGACTGTACCTTGGATTACCATTAATTTCATATATGGTGTAGAGCGTCTAATGTTTCATGACATGTCCGAGTGATCTCGAGCATTACTTACCAGTTCATAATTTTTGGATATGCCCGAACCACATGTGCCATTGATTGTGCAGATCACAGACAAGATAGTTCCGCCCAATGAAGGGAAGGGAAAATTCAGATAAAGGACGCGTCAATTGTGGTTGAAAACTTTCAAGAATCATCGTTTGATCCTTTTAGATCTCTGTTACCGAAATAGTGATTTGACTCTCTGATAGGAATGTACTGCAGCTATCGATTTGGAACCTAACAGTCAGCATGCAGAATGAGTAAATTATAGGAAAGATTACCTCTTCTTTCTAATCATTATCGCAACGACTGCACCGACGACTGCAGCTGTGACTCCGACTATGATTATGTAGAATGATGCACCGGATATCCCGGATTTTTCAGGTGATCTATCCGTAGTTGGGAATGTTATGCTCTTTGAGAAGCCCCTGCCTGTGAGAGATATCGATCCGGATAATGCATGGAATCGATAACCAGAGACTGTTGTGATTGTGTAAGAGTACGTTCCGTTGGGAACCGAGAATGATATCGTGCTGTTTGTTGATGAGAATGACTGGCCATTGCTAAGGTTCACAAACCATTCCGTTCCGTTCGGAAGACCGTTTTCAGAAAAGGTTACCGTGTAATCTACCTGCAAGAATTTTACAGATACTGAAACCGAGGAATCGTCTACTGTAAACGAACCTGATGAAGGTGGTTTGTAAGAAGTGTCAGGTGTTGAGATCGTGTATGCGTATATTCCATTCGGTTCCTGGAAGGAGATGATATCGGATACAGAATGATACGATCGACCGTTACTTAAGTTCACAAACCATTCTGTTCCCTTCGGAAGACCATTTTCGGAAAAGGTTACCGTGTACCGGAATATGGATAGGAAGACCACGGATTCAGATACCGGTGTGCCATCGACAGTGAACGATCCGCGGGATTGTATCGGAACTGATGATCTCTCAGACGATGCGATGGTGTATGAGTATGTCCCGTCAGGCAAGTAGAAAATGTATGACGATCCTGAGATCGCTCCTGAATCATAAGTCGTTCCATTGCTCTCTGTTATGTTAACAAACCATTTCAATCCTGACGGAAGATTGGATTCCAGGAACGTAACTGGAAAAGCCGCCGCTAAAGATAGCTCCCCAAAGTATACACCTCCCACGAAGCTTATGGACATAAATATCTGATTATCGTGTGAGGCTGCAGTAGTTATTTGCGTGAAATTTGAAGGAACTAAATCAGACAGATTATAAATCGTATTTTCCAAGGGGTATAGAGCCCAGAGGATCGCAGGACTGGGAGAATTATAACCATCAGTTGATCCAACGATAACGTAAAAACCCAAATCGTACACAACGGATGTTACATAACCGGTCACATTCTGCATTATCGGCGCATAATTGATATGCGTGCCGTTCTGCGGATTATATGTTATAATATCTGCTGTATTATTAGACACGTAGTTGCCAGCAATTGCAAGTAGACCGTTTGCAAATGTCATCGGGGTTCCTTCAGTGCTCCAGTCGTTGAATATAAAATTAGGAGGCAGTATATAGGATAGATCTTCTACATGACCTGAAGGGGTCAGAAGTGTCAAGTTAGCCCCATAATATCCATAGAGTAGCAGAAATAGTCCGTAGTTTGTATAAATCATGCCGGTCATATGAGCTTTCAAAGTACTAGGAAGAAGATGGGTCATATTCTGTAGTTGATTCGTTGATGGATTGTACGAAAATAATACTATATTCTCCGAGGATTCTGACACATTTCCATACTCTCCGAGTATGTAAAACACCGATCCATTCCACACGGTCTGAACAATTGTGCCATTATTGTGAAGGAGAAAAGAAGGAAGAATACTCGTCTCGTTTACCAACGTATTATCCTCGGGGTAATACAAAGCTAATAGGGGACCATCATTGAATCCATAATTATTTCTGTTGATGGGTTTCTGATAGAAGTAAGTTGAACCCCCTACCAAAAATTCCTGGCCATTCCATGAAGCGGATTCCAAAAATCCCGGCAGAGTATTGTACGGTGACTGAAAAATTCCACCCTTATAGAATGTTAAACCGTTTCCGCCAACGCTTATAAAACCGCCGTCCCCGTGATGAGTTTGCCGGACCGCCATGACGATCTTTGTTTTCTCCTCCTTTGTCCTTTACGTATCATTGCCTACCATATCATCACCTCATGAACTGGAAAGAGATTAAAAAAATCCTTCTATCTGGACTCCTGCCCCATTATATACCTTTCTTCAAGCTCGTATTGTATGAACGTAACTGGATCCGTAACACTCGTTCCCGCGTTCCTCATTGCGCATGTGTAAATATATGAGAAAAAATGCATAAGATGATATCCGGGTTGAACGGGTGCCTGCGGAACGCGGGTAATTCCGATGAAGATCGAGACACGTGACCACCCGGATCACTAAGCGCAACCAATACGTAGAGAAAGAGCGCATTTCGATCTTCATGGATTAATAAAGATAGAGCTAAGGGCTATTTGAAAAGATAAAGTAGATAAACATCCTTTTAGATCATTAGGTGTAAGGATTTAAAATATGAAGATCGGTCGTTTAAGACTCGGCTTTAGGGATCTATTTCGCAAATATTTCATTGTTATGATTGTAATATTCACGATCGCTTCGTTGTTCCCATGCACATGCCACGGAAACACCGGAATGAAGATAAGCACAAGTGAGAATATCAACGATGATCTCATGAGCACGATAATCACCGGGAATCACGCGGATTCCATGATAAATTCCGTTTTCCCATTCACCGCCCATGAAAATATCAGTCCAACGGTGGTGGAATATACCGTTAAGTTCACGGAATCTGGCCTCGCTCCGGGTACGCTATGGTCTATTAATTTTAATGGAACAACCAGAACTTCAACGATCGAAACGATTGTATTCTCGGCTGCGAATGGGACGTATCTTTACTCGGTCAATCCTGTCCCTGGGTATTCGTATGTAACGCCGCCCAATAGCGGAGTGACTGTCAACGGCTCGAACGTCGTTCAGCCAGTTGTATTTTCCAAGATAATTTCCCTTCCACCTTCCCCACCTCACTCCCCACCCAAACAGAGATCCTCGCCGTCGATCACGTCCACAGAGATATACGTGATACTTGGCGTGATCCTCGCAATCCTCATCATAGGTTCAGTGGTGCCGATAACGATCTGGAGGAAAAAGTGATCCTTTCCAAAACCATTTGATTCACTGCTTTAATAAATTGATTAGAACACTCTCTGCCTCTGTATTTATAATTCCTCTCTGCCAAGTATCCATACATTAGATGTTTTCTAAAAACGTTGGGCAGATCTAAAATGGAAAGACGACCAAAAAAAATTGATAGGTCGATATGCTGTAAGGGTGTTTGAAACCAGATTTGGCAATATGATAGCTGCGCCCGTGAATCGAGATCAGCATGATCGGATGTAATGTTTTATTCTGTGCATTCCGCTCTTCTGCCATAGGAGCGTAATGCGATATGCATGAACATCGGAACCTCTGTTGCAAATAAGAAAAAATTCAATTCTTCTCTCATTTGAGAAGGATGCCTTTCGTTATCTCGCGACCAGAGGATCGCCTTACTTAATGAATTCCTTGCTGATCTTATCCATGAGCTTCTGGTCAATGATCGGAAGCGTCTGCACATCAGCCCATTCCTTAACGGCGTGAACGTACCGGAGATAAATTTCCTCGCCTTTATTCGAACCCTTGACAACTGCGACAGAATCATATGCTCCGTATGTGTCGTAATTCTCAATCTTTATCCCACTCTTGACAGCCTTATCGACAATCTTCTGTGCACCTTCCCATTCCTTCTTTGTGGGTATCCTCTTAATTTTAACTAGAATTACCATGTCCATATTGACCGATTAGAAAACAGCTGAAAATATATAAGTATTTCGCTATATTTTGGTCCCTGCCATACCGTCCATATCGGTTTAGGGGCACGCTCTGTTTATCTCCCCGCCTTCCTTCTGAGAAATACAGAAAGAACCACAGCAATCACGAGGATCGCAGCAAAAGTCCCAATTAGAAGGGCCAGGTTGACAGGAGCGCCTTTCTCTGCCTTGAATGTTACATTGTATTCTACATTTTCTCCGACAACTGACATATTTCCGCTATCATTAAGAGCGGTGTACCCAGGAACAGGATTCACCCTGTATGAATAGGTTCCGTTGGAAACCATGAAAATTATCATGCCGGTAGTTGATGATTCCGTCGTTCCGTTGAGCGTGACCGACCATGATGTACCGGGAGATAATCCGGTCTCGTAAAACGTCACGGCATAACTGCCTGTGATGACCATTGGAAGGTACTCTCCACCGGAAAGGTTTAAGGTGCCTGAAGCTACAAGCACATTCGACGATGTGTATAACTGGAAGGCGTATTCACCAGGATATAGCGTAACGTTAACGTCTTCGCCAGTGAAGTTGTAAGCCGTGCCGTTGATCATAAGGTATCCCGATGGTACGTTTGATGTCACGTTCAAAATACCGATATCTCCGGAATTGTAGATCTGCCCCAGAGTGGAGTTCCCAGCCGTTATTTTAGCGTATAGCGATCCATTCGATTTGGAATATATGCCAGAGTCGCCAGCGCCGTAGATGCCCTCCTGGGTATTTGAGCCGAAATTGAATGCGTTCGTTATCATCTGGTAGTTGTGGCCGTTCCAGTAATCAAGCTGGAAGAGAACCGAAGAGGACACGATCCCGGTGTGCGAGCCACCGGCCGGACCTCCCATGATGAGCTCAGCATCGTAGTAAGTCCCTACCGGACTGTACGTGAATCCATCAACGCGGAACTCCGGAGTTCCGGATGTGTTGAGGAATTTTATTACCGCACTGTCATAAACCTGCCACCCCTGACCACTGTTATACGAGAATACGATCTCTGGATGACCGCTGACAACCGTAGCATTCATCCTCAGCTCTACGGTGGAAGGATAGCTCAGCTCCATGTTGTTGCCTGGAAGAGATTTTGAAGCGAAGTCGTAGTAGTAGTCCCCGCCCGAGAAGTTTTCTATCTTCCCGCTGCCGGAGACTGTGGAATTGTACATCTCCGCGCCTTCGGATGTATAGTTCCATACATTGTCCTCAAACCTTACTCTGTTCGAAGACGTATTAATAAAAGCAACGTTCTGCGACCAGTAAGCATAGGAGGCTCCGCCGGACACTGCAACAAGAACGGCGTTTAACTGAAAAGTCATTCCATAAGGCCCGCCATAGTAAGAGCTGTAATTGAGTGAAGAATTATAGGTGCTCAGGGAATCCACACTTGCGACGCCCATGAAGGATGTTGTATTGTATTCATAAGGCTCCCCTCTAGGACCGATGCCGTAATCTGCGATCCCCATAGGTGCAGGCTCGTGCGTGTATATCGTTCCTGTGTTTACAGCGGACGGGATGACGATACCTGCATTCACAGCCTCGGTATGATTCGCGGCTGGCTGCACTCCTATAAAACAGAGGATAAGAACCAGGAGAATAACGGGAAGGAAAACACGCATAAACTCAGAGGAATCGTTCATATATATACTTTCTCTGGATCAGTCACAAATCCCAGAGATTCTGTAATTTGATACACAACAGGAAAATTCAAGGATCAGGATCCCGCGTTGATTCGATTGGCGCGATTACGGTCATCCCATCTTCCTGATGCTGTCAAGGATCTCAGCAACCTTCCTCCCCTTCTCTGTGAGAGAGATGAGAAATACGCGCCTGCCCCTCCGTTCTTCCTTCACGCTTAGAAGATCCTCTTTTTTAAGTGTATCCAAAAGGGCATCGATCGTATTGATCGAAGGCCCGAACTTCATTATCGTCATCTTGCTAACCTCGCCACTATCCAGGAGACCCAGCAAAACAAGGACAGCATGTTTTTCCGATAACGCTTTCACAATCACGATTCAATATTGATTCGGCATATTTAAGACAATTTTTAATGCATAATCAAGCTTGATTGTAGATAGATTTATATACATGTACATTATATCATGAATCATGGGGCTACAGGAAGAAATAATGGAAACCACGGGAATGGAAAGGAGAGATGCTATATTTAGGATGTTCAGGGATCGTATGAGTGAGGGGTCAGACTACATACGCAGGGGAGAAAAGATGACGCTTCTCAAGGGTGGTGCCGAACTCCTTCTTCAGGAGTTTTCGCTGACATCGCAGTCCTTCATAGCGGAAGAGCGCAAGGGAAAGAACGAGATGTTTGTCTTCGAGACGAGGATATTCCAGGACGGAAAGATCGTGGGCAACGGCTTCGGATCATGCTCAACGTCGGAGATCGATCCTGAAAGAAAGGATGCAAGGGCGACAAACTCCGCCATCAAGATCGCAAAGAAAAGGTCGTTCGTTGACGCTGTTTTAACAGCGACAGGAGCATCATCGCTTTTCACTCAGGATTTAGGGGAAGAGCTTTTGACAGGCCCGGCTAAGATCACGCAGAACCAGGTGAAATACATTAAAAGACTGATAGAATCAGGGAACATAGAAGATGATGTTTTCAGAGCCTTCTTGAGGGATTTTGACGCAGAATCCATGGAGGATCTGAACAGATCCGATGCTTCAAAGGTGATCGGAATGATCCTTCAGCACCTGAGGCAGAAAAGTGAATGAAAATTCTATTTTTTCCTCCTCACTATGAATATTGAAAGGACTATGATGGCTACTATGAGCGCCCCCATGATTATGTAGAGCTCCGTATCAACGGAAGAGCGCTTAGGATGAATCTCAGGTATAGGGGTTAGCCTGGTAAATGTCACTGAATGAATCACCGTGCTTCCATTTACGCTCACGGTTCCGTTCGACGGCTGCGTATAACCTGCAACCGATCCTATGAGGTATGGATATGTTCCGTTTGGAACGATGAACGTTATGGAACTTGACGTAGACGAATCGGTTATGCCGTCAAATGTCACAGACCAGGAAACACCCGGTTGAAGGCCTGTCTCAGTGAATATATCGGAATACGTTAACTCCTTGAACACCACCGGAACGGATGAATTGCTACCGTTGACATTAAACGAGCCTGATGATGGGGAAGGGGTGTAATCCTTATTCACCGTTGCAACCGTATAGGTGTAAGAGCCGTTGGAAAGGAAGAATGGCATATCAGAAAGATTGGATCTTCCGTGTAACACATATCCCGTGCTTGTGTTGGTAACATTGACTAACCATTCAGCACCAGAAGGGAGGCCGGATTCGCTGAAGGAAACGCTGTAATCCACCGGAGCGAAGGTGAGGTTTACAGATATGTTTGAACCATTGACTACAACTGAGCCTGATATCCCATGGTACCCTTCCGAGGATGCACTGTAGTTATAGCTGCCATTCTGCACATAGAAAACGTACGATGTGTTGTCGAGTGTATACACGGATCCGTTGAATGTCAGATTCCACGCGTATCCGGAAGGAAGGCCTGTCTCGGTGAACGCCACACCGTAATTTTTCTCGGGAGGCGTGATCATCGTTAACGTGCCGTTCGACATATCTGCAACATATACGTACCCATTCAGCGGATCATATGCAGCCGATTCTGGTGCCTCCCCCACATCAACAGATCCGATTACATGATTTGATGAGTTTATGACAGATACATTGCTGGAACCAAAATCGACCACGTACATATATTTGTTCATCGGATCGTAGGCCACGCTCTCCGGCGTTATTCCAACATTGATCGTACCTGTAACCACGTTCGATGCGTTGATGATAGAAATATTACTGGAGCCGGCATTGGCAACATAAATGTAATTATTTGATGGATCATAGGTCAGGGCATACGGCTCGATTCCTACAGTTATATTATCTATGATCTTACCTGATGTTGTATTGATTACAGATGTTCTGTTCGAATTGAATTCTGCAACGTAAAGGTAGTTGTTGTAAGGATCATAGGATACAGCGTGTGGTGTCGATGAAACTGCTATTGAAGAGACATTACCCGTGGTAGAATTTATCACGGATATGTTGTCGTTCTCGGGATTTGCCGTGTATACCATATGGTTCGATGGATCATAGGTCAGGGACTGCGGTTCTGCAGCTAAGTTTATGCTCTGAACAACATAGTTTCTTGAGCTGATAACCGATACACTTTCCGATCCAAAGTTGGAGACGTACACGTCATGATCAAAAGCATCGTATGCGACGGAATCTGGATTTGTGCCCACGCTAATCTTCGCGATGACGCTGTTAGACGAATTTATCACATAAACATCGTTGAGGCCGTAGTTAGCAACATAAACGTAACCATTGTAAGGATCGTATGCAACAGCCCATGGCTTGACCGGTTCGACCTTGTTCGCAAAATTTCCCGGAAGAACCGTACCGTTTAAAAGAACAAGCGTCTCTTCCCCGTACTGAAATGATGAATTTGATTCTGCATTGTTAGTTATTTTGCTATGAACTCCATCATTCGACGCAGATACTCCAGCCGATGTGTTGTGCACCGTGCCTGTGTGCCCACCGGATACACCGAGAGCACAGCCTGCAGAGAACATGAGAACAAAAACGGCGACCGCCACCAGCTTCAATCGAACGTGGGAAGACATCTTACCAACTCAGATTTGAATCATTAGACAATACTTAAGATTTTGTCTGGGAATCGCGATAATGCAGATGCCTCAAACTATGCCCCGCATCACTAAAATTCAGCTGAACTTTCACCTTCGAAAAGGCTCTATTAATCAGAGAAAGCCTAGCGGTCATTCATATCAAAAACAAGGCGGTGAGGTCGATACGTGTATGCTCATGGATCTCAAGAATCAAAGAGATTTTCGACTTCAACCCTAGAGCGGATAAGACCAGACAGGGCGCGGAGATATTCGCTGATCATTGAAGCGAAGAGATATAGTTCATGAATTCTTCCATTGAGTTAAAATTGTAGGTATCATAACGGCTTTCCCAAAACCTATCGAGCTCTTCAAGCCTCTGCCTGCTCCTGAAATTTATGATCTTGAGGACGAGATAATAGTCTAAATAAGTCTTCCATTCAGGTCTGTCCTTAAACTTTTCGGAATACTCCTCGCTTCCGAATGGACTCTTCTCCGATTCTATCAGGGTGTTGAGCCTTATGAGCATCTCCAGGTCTAAATTCAGGTCGTATATGTCTGAGAAGTCCTTCAGATGCCCAGATACCCAGTTTATGACGTTGTCCAGCTGGACCTTATTCTTGAGTACTCGATCAGCAACGACTATGCTGTCATAGAGCACGCCGAGGGATTTCACCGGGTTGTTGAACAGCGGATTTCTGCCGTTTTCGAGATCCTGGATAAATCGGAAATAGTAATCGATGTCGTTCATGAGCTTCGACAGGTCGACCTCGGTATAGAACACGATCTTGCCGGAAGCACTTTCCTTTTTGCCTTCGATATAATCCGGATACTTTTTCACAACCAGATCGACAATACCGGCCATCACATTCAGCCTTGCACGCCGGCCGAGCTCCCTTATGAACATCTTTGTTATCTCAAAAAACGACGGATCAATGTTTTCGCTGGCGATGATGCTCGTCCTGTTTCCATAGGAGAAATCGGTCTTAGAGTAATGCGCCTTTGGGCCGAGGGAGTAGCCAAACTCCACATAGTCAGAGAGATCCTGCTTTAAATCGACCATGGAGTTAAACGCAGGCCATATGCCCCTGTACACCCTATTCCCTTCCTCGGTAAGCGTGTAAGATTCTACATTCTTTTTCTCTAAGCCGTTTTTCAGCTTAACGTTGTTGTTCCCCTTCATTATCAAACCGTCGGAAACGAGTTCCTTCAGCATCTCAGAGAGCCATCTGTTGGAAAGATCGGAGTACTCAAGTAGTTCCTTGAACCTTATCGGCTGGTTTTCTTTGATAAGCTTAATTAGGTCTTCCTTCGTCCTCTGCTTTTGATCCCTTGCCTTAACCACAGGATTATTGCCGCTCATAAGTGAATTCACTATAGTGTAGTGAACAGACCGTATTGAATATTTCTTCTAAAAAATTTACGTTATTTATTTTCAAAAAATTTAAAAAAATTGTTGAATGTGAATCACGGAACTTCTTTTGAAAGTTCAGTTATCACTGTTTCTTCCCGGGAAGTCTTATCTGCTTCTTGTTTCCAGTATCCTTCTTCTGCCTCGTTCCCCTCGTTGAAAATCTGTAGTAAACTAGGCCGATCACGACTATTACAGCGATCACACCAACGATTATCACAGGTGTTTCCCACGTCGGGGGACTGACCGATGCCGTTATGCTGTACGATCCGTCCTTCGCGAAGAATGAAGGTTCACTGCTGTTACCTGCCTGGAAAACAAACGAGACCTTTCCACTAATGGGTGGCGCGAAAGAGAATTTAACACTCTCTGTTTGGCTTGCGTTTATCAGACCGTAAGTGTGGGACTGTATCACTTTGCCGTTTACCAACAAATTGATGTAGAACGAAGACGCAGCAACGGTACCATTATTTGTAACGTTTATAGTCGCAGTGGCAGAGGATCCTGAATTCATGGACTTTGGCATGACAACGTTCTTCACAACTATGTATGGTGAATTAACGGTTTGAGTGATCGTATTATTCGAGTATGCAGTTATGCTAGCGGGATTTGTGGCTTTGAGAGAAACTGTGAGTGGCGAAAGAGTGTAGAATTCAACTTTAATGAATGTAGAATTATTTCCGCCACCGATAATGGATATATTGGCGTTCCCTGTTTTTAACACCGTTCCATTGGAGTAAAGGAAAGACCACCTGTAGGTAAGGTTCTTGCTTGAACCGTAATACTGATCATATGAACTGTTAGCCGAAAACGTCACAGGTTTTCCAGCCACTGGCTGGGATATGACCGCGTTTGTTGAGTTATACAAAGTCACAACGGGCGTAGGGGGTGTTGTATCATTCACATGCATCTGCATGGTAACGTTCGTTATACCTGCCGCGCTGATAACATTCAGGTACCCGACATCATCCTTGTGCGATGCTATATAGGGCACGGAAAAAACGCTAGACGGGTTCGTTATATTCTCTCCCGTCGTCGTGTAATTCGGCAAGATCCAGTAGTAGGAAAGTGGTGCGTAATAACTCGTGGACGGTATTGGCTGCTTTGAGCCGCTAGCATTGAAATCCATGATCTTCGATTGCAGGACATCGAACGACTTTGACGCTCCATTGCTCAATGAGGTTGTGGGCAGCAATAATTTTCCGTTAAAAGAAACGTTTAATGAAGCCGTTGGAGTGGAATTGAAAGCGTAGACAACAAAATGCGTGCTGTTGGTCCTCCCTGAACCGCTCGTGAACGCTAGGGAAACATTATATGTTCCTGATGAGGTAAATTTATAGCTCGCATTGTACGCCGGCGTAGTTATAGACGTGAAATAGCTTGATCCTACTTTCCAGCTAAAATTGAGAGAATCCTGGTAGTTGTTGGAATTCGTTGCAGGATTGAAGAATCCAGCTGAAGCATTGAAATAAATGTTGTCATTTAACGGAACAACAAAAAATGGAGATCCGTTGGAAAAATTGCCCATGTAATCGACATAACGATTCATCCCGTCCCAATACAGATCAAGTTTGCTTGTATTTACCGAAGGATTTGATGGTGTTGAGAAAACTAGGCTTATAAAACCGGAGGAGGTTTGTTGCCTCAAGATCACCGGGCTTATAAATGTCTTTGCCACCGAAGCTGGAGACGATAACGCCATGCCAGGAGCATTGTAATTCAGTGCATAATTGAAGTATAAATTACCAGAGGAATACTCTGTGGACTTGGCGTATAGCTTCACATTGAATCCCTTTGATAAATTTACACTCGAAAGGCCTGATGTTTTATAAGTGAGATTCACAAAGGCATCAAGGCTGCTATTTGTGAATGCTGTGATCTTGAATGTGGTCCCAGAAAGGTTATAATTCGTCCCATTGAGGAAAAATGAATTGTTTGTGTATTTTTCTCCATAACTTGACAGGAATGTGGATATGGACGATGTTGTGAGCTTATCCATCCTTATCTGCCAGTATAAGGAACCGATAGAAGAATTCGCAAAATACGGAAGTGCCGTTGAATTTGACACATCAAAGTGAACCGTCAGATTGAGAAAATCTGGATTCGCACCTATTGAATAATTATAGCTTATGTTACTGCTTCCTGGCAACAGGGAAACATTCTGTTTATGCAATCCCGTCGATGTTGGCGGAGTGATCTGGTACGGCTGGTATCCTGGTGAAGAAAATACAAGATATGAAACGTTTGCAGGATTGAAAGCAAAAGAATAGGGATTCCCGTTAAAGTTCTCTGAATAGTAATTGCTATTCTTTCCAATCACTGTTATATTGAAATCATTTATTGCGCTCCCTGTTTTATTTGTCACTTTTCCGTAAAGATCAACCGGGAGTGCCTTTGGATTCAAAGAGATGCTGCTACTTCCCTTCAGAAGATAGGAATAGGTATTTCCACTAGAATATATATCTGCAAAAAAGTATGAAACCGGGACGTAAGCGGAGAAGGCTGATGCAGTGGACGAGCTTCCGGTGCTGGAATAAAATTGAAACCCTGAAACTGTGCTGAGGTTCAGATAGACCAGACCGGGCATGCTGACACTTATTGATGATAACACGGTCTCTGAAACTCCAACGCTAAAATTTTCCTTAGTTGTGGACGAGGCTACCGTGAGGTAGTACTGTGTATAGTTGGTTATAACTGTGCCGAATATAGGCACCGTATTTGTGGTTGATGGAAAAGTTACCACGTAATTGCCATAGTCCAGAGAGAACGAGCCGGAACTTCCAGCCAGCGATTCTACGGTTATTCCTGAAACTGTAGCTATGTTCATTACCGTAGAAGGGTTGGCAAGTGAACTATTCGACCCGTATACGTCATGCACCGTATAGTCCACCGTTCCTGTCTGTGGCGTTATGGCATTACTTGCTCCAATCACTGTAAACGTACTCGCTAGAAAAGCGAGGACTACTATGACTGCAATCAAACTGTACTTATGCAATTATCATCTTCCTCTTGTAAGCACGCTAAAGGAACTGACTGATATAAATATTGCTCTAAATTTTACCCTTACCAGTTATCATATAACGAATCGCAAAATATTATCTCTAAATGATTACTGTTGTCGAGAAACTTATAAAAATTGAGCCTTATTCCTCTGTTCAATTTTGAAAACTCAGCACATAAGACAAGTAATGCTTGTTCAAATAATACGAAATTAGATTAATCAGATTTCAATCTGCCCATATGGGTGATTATGACTACATATCAGAGCTTGAACATCTTAAAAATGAAAAATCAGCATTTGTTGTAGCGTCTGTTGTTCGATCTGAAGGCTCTGCACTTGCCAAACCCGGTTTCAGGGTTATAGTTAAAGACGATAAGGTTGTTTACGGCTCATTAGGCGGGGTGTGCCCTGAGTCGGTGATCATTGAGGAAGCACGTAAAACTTTAATCACTGGAGAAACAAAAATGATTAGGATACATCTTGAAACTGCTAAGGATGGCCTTCAAGCCATGATCTCAAAAGAGAATGAAAACGACATCTACGTTGAGACTTTCTGTGGTGGAACGATAGATGTTTTTCTCGAACCCTACAAACCTTCACAAAGGCTCATAATTTTTGGGCAAGGTGGGAAAGATGATGTGGAGAACGAACTTATTGCTCTCGGAAAGAAAATGAATTTCAACGTTGTGTTGATAAATCATGCACCAAACATAACAAACGATCCCGATGAAATTATTTCCGATCTTAACTCTGACCTTGATTCATTGAATGTAAACGAAGACGACTTTGTAGTCGTACTTACAAAGGGTGAAAGGGATATTGATATCCTTCGATTCCTCTCCGAACACAGACCCTCGTATATCGGCCTTATGGCAAGCAGAAAAAGGATTGCGAGGGATTTTGAGGAGTTGAAAAGGGTGGGAGTTTCGAGCGCATTTCTCGATGCTGTCAGTGCCCCGATTGGAATAAATATCAATGCAGTTACTCCGTTCGAGATAGCATTAAGTATCGCGTCTGAAATCGTGATGAAGAAGAGGAATTCTAACAGAATGCCTCAGAATCCCTCAGCAGAAAGATCCCGCATAGAGTGAATCAAAATGGCAAATGCATATCAGGGCACAAGGCAGACTGTCTCTCTGTTTGGAGGTAACGGCTTAATCGGATCTGAGATCGCTAGAACTCTGCTTTCTCGCGGAGATGAAATAAGGTTCTTTTCAAGAAACAAACAAAAGACAGAAGCGATTTTTCCTGGGAAAAAAGTCGTGGAATTCACCCCAGAGAATAGCGAATGGCAACAAGAAATAGATGGTTCATCAGCAATTATAAATTTCACGGGTGAACCCATTTTTAAAAAATGGACCAGCGAATACAAAAGAAAAATTGTTGAGTCGCGTGTAAAAACCGTTGATCATATTGTTGAGGCGATATCAAAATGTAAGGCTAGGCCTAAAGTGTTCATTAACGGCACAGCAGCTGGATACTACGGTTACGATAAAATCACTGACACCGAAATGGATGAGGATTCTCCAAAAGGAAACGATTTCTTTGGAGACCTGGTTCATCAGTGGGAAAAAGCAGCAAACAGAGCCGAGGAATACGGAGTTCGTGTTGTAAACGTAAGAACGAGCCTTGTGCTTTCTGCATCGGGAGGGGGTTTGCCTGAACTTGTCTCAATTTTCAAAACGGGTTTGGGTGGCCCAATAAGGCCGGGAAACCAGTGGCTTGCATGGATTCACATGAGCGATGAGGTTGGCCTGGTTCTTTTCTCACTCGACAATGAGAAAATAAATGGCCCATTGAATGCTGTATCTCCTCAATCCGTTACAATGGGAGAATTTGCTAAAACGCTCAGTAAGGTTCTCAACAGGCCAGCAAAAATAAAGATCCCAGCAACGCTGGTAAGGCTAAGAATGGGTGAAGTTTCTGATCTCATTCTTCACGGAAAGAAAGTGATCCCAAAAAAAGCACTGCAATACGGTTATGTGTTCAAATTCCCAGATCTTGAAGCAGCTCTTAGGTCAACGCTGTCAATTCCGTAGATGAGTTGATGAAGTTGTTCCTATGAACGGCCGGCTTTCTCCTAGATTGAAGTTAAAATCACCTTAAAACTAATTCACTAACTCAATTGGAAAATTCTCAGATAAGATTCATATTTTTCAAAACGAGATAACCCGCAGCAACATCCTCCAAGCCGATACCCATTGACTTAAAGACACTCCTTTTTCTTTTATGATCGTCCTCTAATACAAAGTCTTTAAGATTGATACATTTGTCCTTTCCATACGTCTTCACGTAGCTTTTTATCTCCGCAGATTCTTTCATTGCCTGATCCATATCTTCAACGATTATCATGTCGCTGTCTGCAATTGCATCCTCTGCCACTTCCCTTCGCCTAGGAAGATTCGCACCACACAGGTTAAGATGGTACTCTTCTCCCAGATCTGATCTGGAAAATATGGAGTTGTTCGAATCCGTTATTGTGTTGACGACAGTGGATGACGTGAGTGCCTCATTTGCATTTCTAAAAGGAACTATATCGATCTTAAATTTCTCAGACATTGTTTTCGCAAAGTCCTTCGCATGATCAAAGTTACGGGAATATACGGATGTCTTTCCTATATTGAGTGCAGATATCATACCTTCAAGCTGTGTCTCTGCCTGATAGCCTGAACCGATAATACAGAGATTTTGCTCTTTTGCACGAAGCAGTTTCTTAGATACCATTGCAGGCAAAGCACCTGTTCTTATCTGGCCAAGCTTGTTTGCCTCAATGAGTGCCAGAAGATCGGATGTTTCTGTATCAAATAATACTACGACAAACCTTGCCCCTGAACGTGTAGCTATATAGGTTTTGAGACCAGCAACATGGAACTTCTCTATTATACCTGGCATTGTGTTGAATACGCCTCCGATATAAGTTATTCGTTCTCTTGGCTTATAATAGGCCCTACCATGCCCGCATTCATTGAAAGTTTCTTCAAGTATCTTTATTGTTTCCGCCATCGTGAGGTTTTTTGACACATCCTCTTCCGTTATGTACTGCATGAGTTAGATATATTTTTATTAATAATTAGTTTATGCATCAATCTTGACACAGATGCTAATAGTATTATAGAAAGATAAACTCATGAAAAGATGGGACCATCCATAGAAACAAAAAAACTGAAAGAATATATATCGTCAAATTCTTCATATCACCTCTACCAAGATGGTGACAAGGTCGAGGTTCACTTTTCTCCAGAATTCCCAGAAGCCATGGCACATCTTCCAGAAGGAAAATATGTTGAACATATCATGTATGGAGTCGAGAAAGGTTCGAGAATATACTTTTACCGGTTCTCGACCGTTAGTGCTAGCGGAACATCTTCAACCGAGCTGAAAGAGGAAGACGACCCTATAATGGAGTGGCTCAAATACATCTAGGAATAAAGACTTCAACAACGACCCTGAATATGTTGCCTAACTTTTGACCAGAAGTGGACCAAGCAGTAACGGTAGTACTATAGTTGCATCGCCGTATATGTTAACAAATTCAGCGTCCTGCCTGATCTTTTTCCACGATATCGCTTCTTCGAGCTTGGCTCCAGAAAGTGAACCGTCGTACTCCTGTGCAGTTGTTATATAAACCGCGTAGTCAAGTCCATCCCTGAACTGATTCCACCATATGGTATGATGCTTGGATATGCCTCCGCCGATCATGAGAGCCCCAGTCTTTTTGGCATCAAATACGATATCGGACAGTTCATGCTCATCCTGTAACAAATTAATCTTGAAATCTCGGTTCTGCTCATAGAATGACCAGAGCTGGGAACCGAATGATCCATCTGTCATTCCAGGAACAAAAACAGGGATGTTGTTCTTAGCAGCGTTGTAAAGTATTGACTTTTCATTGTTAAGTCTCAGACCAAATTCTCTAACCAGTTCCGCACCACCCCATTCCTTTTTCTTTGCATAAAGCTCTTCAAGCACTGGCGTTACTTTGTTTTCTATAACCTCGCCATAACTTTCATCCGGGATAAACACATTTCCAAGTCTGTTGATACCTATATCCCTTAATTTGCGATCATCAAAGTCGAAACTACCTGCATAATAATTTGTGTAAGTTCGTGCTATATCATGATCAAGCGTCCCGTTTGTGGTAATTATAACGTCGACAAGTTTTCTCTTAACAATCTCATTTATTATTCCCCTTGTGCCGGTAGAAATTATATCTGCAGGAAATGAAAGGAATGTTGTGTTCTCTTCTGAAAATATCCTGTTCAATATTGAGTAAGCGGTAAACAGTTTTGCTGAAGTAAAACCGCCAGATGCTGAAAATTGTGTCATTAGCTCCCCCAGTGTAGTATCAGCGCTAATCTCCGTATCCAGAACCTTGGACGTGAGCAAATCCTTCTTGTTCATGTGTAAGTGATATTCAGGACATTATTTAGTGTTCACTTCAGAGGAACAAGTTCAGAGAGACAGATTTTTGTTACGCATGGATTGCGCTTAGAGACTGGAGAGTATGTGCTGCTTTATGATCAATAGCCAGGTATATTTACTACGAACACGTCTAAAACGGTATTCACGCATATGATTCAGAAACATTAGGGTCGAGTTGAGCAATTCCTTAGGACGAATACTACAGGAGGTCTAATATGACCACTATAACTGCTATTGCTTCACCTACCTCCACCGAGCACTCCGCTTTTCCTTACCCCAGTGCTTGTTGCCTCCATGCTCTGAAATTAAAAATGAATGGTGTACATAAAGAAATCTAGATTAAACGATTTTGTAAGGGCAAAGAAGAAGATATTGTTTTATTGCAGAACGTATTTTACCGATAAGTTGAATAACGAAGATTTGAAGAATGTATATGAACAAATAATAGGCCAAAAGAGTGTGGGCATAGACATAAGAAGCAACAGGGATTATTTATCAGGTCATATTCCTAGTACTATGAATGCCCCTTATCATAACCTTGGATGGGGCAAGATACTGAAGTCATGGCTTAATAGTACGGAATCTGCAATTATTTTGATAGGAAAGGATCACGAAACCGCTATCAAAGCGAAAGAAGACATAGAGACAGTCCATTTGAACGTTTCCACGACACTTTCTGATAACCTGAAAGGATGGATTCAAGCCGGTTTACCGGTATCTTCCGTTTTAGAAATCTCACCATTCGAACTCTATGAACACATGCCAGAGTGGACAGTAATTGATGTAAGAGAACCCTGGGAATGGCAGCTAGGAACGATAAAAGATTCCATAAAAATACCACTCAACGATCTTCCGAAGCGAATTTCCATCTTGGACAAGACTAAGAAATACGCCATAGTTTGCGCACACGGGAAGAGGAGCGAAGTTGCCGCCATATTCCTTTCAGACAATTTTTTAAAAGCTGCAACAATGGTTGGTGGAATGGAAAAATGGGAGCAGGAATCCCTGCCTGTAGAATATGAAACAGACTGACCGCGAGTTTTTATCTCGCGGAAGCCGCTATTCTTTCTACCTCTTCTTTCTTGCTGACTGCAAATGATGCAGCCTCATTTCTAGAAGCGTTGATGATCTCATCAGCCAGGCAACCTGCAATAGGTTTCGTGCTTTTGAAAGAAGCTTTTGTGGCACCTATTGCTATGTTCCTGAGAGCTAGATCAACGCGCCTGGATGGCGCCACATCCACGGCCTTGGGAACAGCAATTCCCCCATATTTCAATCTTGTGACTTCTTCCCTTGGAGCCGCGTTTTCTATGGCATTGACGAAGACCTGAACGGGATTCTGCTTTGTCTTCTCTGCTACGATCTTGAAAGCTTCTTTCAGAACTCTGTATGCACTGTATTTCTTCCCTGTCCATTTTTCAGAACGCATCATCTTATTCAGCAGCCTCTCTAGGGTGTTAACGTTTCTTTTCCCAGCGGAATAACTTGAATATCTTCCACCTGTATGTAGATTAAGGTTCGATGATAGATTTACATATTTAGAAATACCTGCGTCATGTATGGCCACGTCACTAATTGAGTATTCCCCAAGTAACTTAAGCTCTGCCATTATCTCACCGTCTTCTCCTTTCTACCCTTCACGAGCTCGAGCAAGGATATTCCATTCACCTTGACAACCTTGAACCTTACCCCTGGAATATCTCCCTTACTTCTTCCCTGCCTTCCACGAATACCTTCTACGGTGACCTCGTCATGCTCATCTATATAGTTAATAGCGCCGTCACCCGGGGCAAAGGCAGTAATCTGCCTGCCGTTCTTGATAAGTTGAAGTTTTACGCATTTCCTGATACCGGAATTCGGTTGTTTAGCCTCTATTCCTATCTTTTCAATAACTATGCCCTTCCCTGATGGTGCTCCCTCAAGTGGATCAGCCTTTTTCTTGAGCTTTAATACCCTCTTCTTGAATGAACTATCAGACCACCTGAATTTGCTTCTCACGGATTTTAATTTTTTTCCTGCGTTTTCACCATTAGCCAAATTATCACCTAATCGATTCTAAATGAAATTGTAAAACTGGTAATGAAAATCCGTATATAACGTTACTTGATCTTTCGGTGTTATTTTTGCGTCATATTTTTATGCGTGATCTAAAAAAATTTCCATTTTCCATAATAAGTAACCCGGGAGGCATATCGTGGTATGTGCTAGAAAACACAGTAATAACCTTACCATCAAGATTCTCCTTGAAACCGTCGCAGACCTCATGGCCCCTGATTATTCCATTAAGGTTATTTTTCGAAATGAACATGTCAACGGCTTGTTGACCGTAATAGAATGTGCCTTCCCCCCGTAAATTCTCGGAAAAGTCATCGATATCCTCTGAAGGATCATTCCATAAAAGCTCCAATGCATCCTTGTTTTCCGGCCCGGTATCTGGATATGGCAAATTTTTAATCTCGTCAATTACCGGTATATTCCTTGCAATGCCACCATGAACACAGAAATAATCGTTTATAACTACTGCATACGGCAATCTTGAGAAAAATTTTTCGACGAGATCATAGAACTCGAGCCCGAATTTATCTTTCACCTCGATAAGAAACCCGTATCTTTCGTTGACCTTCCGGCTTTCATGATTGCCACGCAAAAGAACTATCTTTTCTGGGTTTTTAACAAAAGCTTTCAAGATCACCGCTAAGTTCTCGATGCCCGTATCACCCCTGTCAACATAATCCCCTAGAAAAACAATCTTATCGGAAGCTTCGCCATAATCGGAGATTATCTTGGATGATACCTGCCAGGCGCAATGAGTATCTCCCACAAAAGCCACCAAATCACTGTAGAATTTACCGGCAAACGGAGTCTTGTGACAACTTTGCTCCATAATAGAAGCAGAGATTTGCAAAAGTTCCGATAGATCATTCTTCCTGATTTGCATCCTAGCATAATTCACCATGGCTAAAAATACCTTTCAGATGAACAATAACCAAAAAAAGGCAAACATCAATACGATTTGCCAGAGCGATAATCCGGTCTATGACTTTGAAACTATTCTGATTATATCGCCATCGGAAAGGACATGATCCCTACCAACCACCCTGTGTGCCCTCGCGTCTATCGCCCTAATGAAACCTTCACCTATCTGCGTATGGATTTTATAAGCCAGATCTAGCGCGGTAGAACCAAGAGGCATAAGGAATGCATCCGGAAGTACATTCCCAGACTTGTCGGTCCAAGAGGATTCGTCGTACACAGGAAATACCACGATATGATGCAACCAGTCCTTACTTATCTTTTCAAGTATATCATAGGCTCTTGAAACTCCCTTGCTTTCGAAAAATTTCCTGATCTTTTCCAGAGCTTCTCTCTGCTTCTGGGTTGCATTGCCAGAGATGTTGAAGTTTGTTTCTGTACGATCTATGATCTTCGAAGAGAATGCTCTCGTAAGCGCGAGTTCATATTCCGCAGAAATGAGGGTAACGTCGCTATATTTTTCATGCATGATCTGCCGTTGCTCTTCCGATAGAAGGTCAGCCTTGTTCGCCACCCTAACTATCGGCTTAATCTTCTTGAACACTATGGATGCGAACTTCTTCGCGTCTCCCTTGTCCCAGAGAGATAGCTTCCCTGGAAAGAATTCCTCGGAAAGGACTGAAGCTATATCCTTTTCAGACAAGCCAAATGAGGCCAGTTTTGTATAGAGGGATGATTCTATTCGATCGCCAGAAGCATCGCATTTTCTCGCAAATTTCTCCCAATCTCTAAAAATTCGATCTGAAAACCAGTCCATTATCTCATTTTCTGTTGCATGTATGCTGTTGTTGAGCTCTTCAACGTCAATATCGCGACCGCGAAACATTTCGGAGGAATCCAGAGGATCAAATATGTGTATGAGAGCATCTGAGTTTCTCAGGTTATCGAGGAATTCGTTACCCATACCTTTTCCTTCACTCGCACCCTCTATGAGTCCCGGAACGTCTATTATTTCCACAGGAACATGCCGAACACTGTCAATACATGTTCCTTCTCTCGGTTTGCATTTTTTGCCTATCTCTTTTTCCGGGCAACTTACCTTAATAAAGGACATTCCCAAGTTCGGTTTGATTGTTGTGAATGGGTAATTGGCAATCTCCACCGGTACGTCTGTGAGGGATGTGAAAAGTGTGGACTTTCCAGCGTTCGGTTTTCCTATTAACCCAATCCTGATCATGCGTTATCAGAACTTTATTTCAACTCTTCTCATATCGTAACCTTTGGGGCAGTCAAGTTTCTCTTTAATTCCAACAATTGTTGCCTTGGTTTCTGAACGCAGGTTTGTAAGGTTGCACTTCTCATTGTTTTTGCATGTGATATAGTCACATTTCATTGACTTAAGTGTTACTACAGATCCTTCCTGGAGTTTTCGTCCATATTGAATATTGGCAAACTCCGGTAATTCTTCTATTTCGACGGCCTTTACCTTGTTCGTATTGAAAATCAGGCAGGGGTTCTCCTGATCCCTAACTTTTGCGATCCTGTAGCTTCTCCCCGGTTCAAGATTGAAGCAAGCATTCTTTATCCTGCATTCTGAGCACGCAGTCAAAGGCCCGAGAAACGTAAATTCTAATCCTTCAACCGAAAGATCGGATCCTATTAATGAAATTTTTACCATAAAACCAATTCTTAAATGATTCCAGTTATTTCAAGTGATCTTTCCGAGGCCGACAGACTGAGGTCAGTCTCACCTAAAATTGTGTATCTCTCAGACCTCATGCTATGGGCGGTGCTCAGCGCCTTTATCATCACTTCCCTCGGAATGTCATAATCTTTAGCTTTAACAGACATACCTATTGTTTCATAGGTTTGCTTCAGTGATTTCCAATCCCCACCGTGAAGGAACATCGAGACTACAGAGCCGATAGCGCACTGTTCACCATGAATTGAATTTCCAGGGCCAAGTTGTGTCAATGCATGAGCTATGAGGTGCTCACTTCCACTGGCAGGGCGGGAAGATCCTGCAATCGCCATGGCCGTTCCAGACGCAAGAATCTGTTTTGTCACCAACCAGACGGATTCCTCCACGTCTTCAAGGATCATGTGGGCTTTCTCGATAAGTTCTTTAGCGGCATATTCTGAAATTGCTGCAGCACTTGAACTATATTCCTCGCCCTTGAGCCTGTAAGCAAGTTTCCAGTCCAATATGGCCGTCAGATTTGAAATCACATCTGCAGCACCAGCCTTGAGGTATCTGTAAGGCGCTTTCACCATTATTGAAGTGTCTGCCACAATAGCTATTGGCATCGCACCTTCCTCAGAATAAATTCCATTCGGTCTGCTTATAGAGGCACGGGGAGAGGCGATACCGTCGTGACTTGGAGATGTTGGAACGCTGACGAGCGGGACGTTAAGGTCAAAAGCAACCTTTTTTGCAACATCTATCTTTGTTCCACCACCGACGCCTATCATCATGCCGGTCTTTCCACGGGCAGCAAAGTTAGAAACAAGGCTTAAGTTAGGCTCATCAGCGGCGCCAATTTTTATCACATTCACTACATAACCAGCATCCTTGAGAATATCTTCAACTTGTTTACCCACAAGTCCATACGTGAAGTCCCCTGTAACTATCACTATAGATCCACGACGGAGATACCGCTCTGCGATAAGCGGAAGATTTGCAAGCACACCATGCCCTATGTAAACATCTCTCGGGAAATGCATGGTTTTGAATTTTTCGAACTCCATTTCCTAAATATGTTTAAGTATGATATAAAGGTTGACAGAGAAGGAACGTTCAGAATTTCATGATGCCTGTGGCCATGCTGGTATTGGAAGAATATGCCTCTTCGTTTTCGGATACCGCTATGATCCCCACGGACGTGTTACCAAATTTTGAAACTTCATCATCTAGTATATTCTTCAGAGGTTCCGATCCAATACGCAGGTATACGTTATAACATAGCATTTTCTTTATGATCTCTTCACCTATGCCTGTTGCTACAACTGCACCTTTCTTTCCGGCGTATATTCCACACCCAGGTAGAGGTGAGTCCCCAACGCGGCCCCTCATCATTGGCGTTGCTCCACCGGTTGAAACAGCGGCTGCAAATTTTCCATCAACTCGGGAAACTGCACCAACCGTGTCTTTAACTAAACCGAAAATTTTTGCGTACTTCATGTAGTTTTCATACCTATTTGGTGTCTCTTTATCCTCTCCTGAAAGGATTCTTATCATCTTTTCCCAATTTTTCGATGATTTTTCTGTAGACGGATCATAATCCTCAAAGCCCTGCTGACGTGCAAATTTTGTTGCACCATCCCCAGAGAGAATTAGATGTGGGGTTTTTTCCATCACGGCTCTTGCCACTAAAACTGGATTCTTGACTCTTTCTATGGAAACAACCGAACCAAAGCCTTCTTCCGTCATGACAGCCGCATCCATTTGAATCGATCCATCTATTCTCTTTACCGATCCGGTGCCGGCATTAAAATCGGGATTGTCCTCAAGCATCCGGACTGCATCGACGGACACATTCAGCGCACCTCTTTGCAAGGCCGAGAGTTTTGCATAATTGCTAAGCAAAGTCGAAAAGGACACGTCCGAACCGGCCCCGCCGTGAATCAGAACAACGTTAACCATGTCCCAAGTAGCCTTCCCGGATATTAAGATATTTCCAGATTGTAAGTACTTGAGAACTAAGGATCAGGGCGTGTATATTTAATACGAGAATGGACTAATTGACTATCTTGAACCTAGGGAATTCATAAACTGGAAATGTAAATAAAGATAACTTTCTGTTTCCCCAAAAGCAAGATGTTACTCAAAGAGAGACTTCACACAAAAGCAATTATAACGCGTCGCTTGCAATCGTTGGACAATTCACTAAAGCGAAAGATAATAAACAGAAGGAAACGTTTAAAACGGCGTCTATAATCGGGATGAGTTAAAATCTGGGTAAAATGCTGAACATAGAAGATATCACAAAAGTTTATACACCAAAAAATCCGCCCGCTGTTGATAAGCTGAATCTTGAAATGAAGAATGGCGAGATTCTTGGCCTTGTAGGACTTAATGGAGCTGGAAAAACTACCACAATAAGAATGGCGTCAGGCATCATACTACCAACTTCTGGAAAGATCCTTGTCGATGGGTATGATATCATCAGCGATAAAGTCAAGGCTTCATTGAATGTTGGCTGGATACCAGAGCTCCCCAATTTTGAACCTAATGCAACACCTGTGCTATTGATGAGCTATTTCGCAGGCTTTTATGGCCTACACGGGAATGCAGCAAAAGATAGGATTATGTCCTTACTCGAACAAGTTGGTTTAAAAAATGATCTTAACAAGAAACTGCGATCATATTCACAGGGTATGAAGAAACGATTCGCCATTGCAGAATCTATAATAGGTAATCCTCAAAACGTCTTGTTTGATGAGACGCTTAACGGTCTCGATCCTGAAGGCGTTCTATTTGTGAGAAAGCTTATGATGAGCATGAAAAAGGAGGGAAAGGCCATACTTCTGTCCTCACATATTCTCAGTGAGATCGAAGATGTTGCAGATCGCGTAGCAATAATAGATCACGGGAAACTCATTAAGATCATAAAGAGAGAGGAAATGAGGAGCCTAGGGAAAACCGTACTTCATATCACAGTTGAAAATTACGACGACGAGTGCAAGTTACTGTTATCAAAATATGGAGATCTGGAATCGAACGGTAATGAGTTGATCATAAGAGACCTAACAGTTCCTGATAACAAACTTTCGGAAATTCCTCAAAAACTAGTGAGGGCCAAGTATAAAATTTTACGCTTTGATCCTGTCGGAGAAAGCCTAGAAGAATATTTCTTTGGACTAATAGGATATAAAGAGTCAATCACCCCTCCCGGACCGAAGGAATCTCATCGGGAGGAATAAGATGAAACCAATAATTTATGAAATAAGAAGGACACTAACAAGTAAATTCGTCGTAATAATGATAGTTGCAATTGTCGGTCTCTCAGCACTTCTTGCGTATGAATCTGCTTCCACTTACTCTCCGGTCCATATTCCGACAACCCCACACGTGACATATGGATATTATGAAAATGGAAGCAACCTAGTACTGGTTTCCTACTCACATAACGCTTACGGAAACCCATCCTCCAAGATTAAGGTTGATTTTGAATATAACGGAACTTTCTACAGTTCGATATCAGGGGCAAGCGGCTTCGCGAATTCTACGATACCCATCGGAAATAGTGTTCTTCCAGTTATTTATGTTAATTACACCTATAAGACCTTCGGGCATTCATTTTCTACACCGCAAATGAAATTTACAATAGATACAACTAATAAATCTTCCGGACTGGAAGTCATATCCGGAATATACGACAGCTCCAATACAACAAGATATGGAGTGCAGTTATTTTATGTTGGAAGTAATGGTTCTACGGCACCTCCGCTTAATATCTATTTTATAAATTCAACAAATAACATAAACCAGTCCTTAAAGAATTCCTCATTCAAGTATTCTGTCGAAGGATTTACTGTAAAGAACATATTCCCTATTATCACTACTCCAAATGTCAATGAAACCTATTATGTCGTTGCAAAAAATTCCTCGGGTGCTACGATCTTACCGCTAAAAAAAATTGGTCCATTGACTGATTACGTACCGATGACACAGAGCTCGCTGCAATCACTTGTCTTTGCTGGGACCTCAGAGTTACTTGGATTTCTTATACCTATCCTTGCGGTATTTGCGGCGTACCTAACATACGGTAAGGATAGAACAAGCGGTGTATTAGAATCGGTACTGAAGAGACCGGTCACAAGGGGCTCGCTTATTTCTTCGAGATTTGCATCTAACGTAATTTCAATATTTGTTGCTGTAGGTCTATCGATGATTATTTCTGATGTTATAATATTCCATTATTTTGGGATGTATCTGTCCATGACCTTTGATCTTTACTTTGTCTGGCAGTATCTAGTTGAAGGTGTTGCTTTCCTGGCCCTCGTGTACATGTTTTCACATCTTGCAAAATCACAGGGTGCTTTGCTTGGAGCAGCAATAGCCGTATTCGTTGTAATGGATCTCTTCTGGTCCATAATACCTGTAGCAATACTTTCTGCTCTCAATATTTCGTCATCCAGCACGACCTACATATGGACAAGCATAGGTTTCAATTATGCCAGTCCTGCCGGATATTCCTCTCTCATACAGACAATGTTCACGAGTAAATTTGGTCTGATTTCTTCCCAGGTGATAAATCCTTCCGAATTTGGCATTGTGGCTCCGGTTTTAATAATTGCTGGAATACTGTGGATGGTTGTACCGTTTGCGATCTCTTTTTTCCTTGCAAAATACAGAGATTAATTCGAAAGTACAGTTTCGAATTCAACCTCCTCAAACTGAGAAGATTTATTTCTATTGATTGCATGATAAGATCACGATAAAAATAGAAAAATTTCAAAACAAGTCAGACTTCAACTGGGTATCAGATATTCTGACACAGCAAAATTCGGGCAAGATAGCACTCATGATTCTGGACGATGAAGAACAACTGATTGAAGTTCCCTATTCTATGTTGCTGGAAAAAGCCAAGAAATATGCCAATTTCATGAAGGATGAGGGTCTTAAAGATGGCGATTCTGTCATAATTATGATGAGGATGATACCTGACCTGTGGTACATAACTGTTGCTTCGTCAATTGTTGGAGTCGCTTATTCTCCAGCTCCAATACTTCTCTCAAAAAATGATATAGTTTACAGGATAAACCAGACAGGCGCAAAGGCGATCTTTGCTGACGCCTACACCATGAAACAGGTAACGGATGCAGCAAAGGGGATTTACATTAAGGTATTCAATGTATCAGACGATAACTTTCAAAACAAGATAGCTATGGAGGAATCGTTTGTATCGGGGTTCCACAAAGATCCGAAGGCAAAACACGCCATATTTTTTACCTCGGGAACCGAAGGGCTGCCTAAAACCATAGTGCATAATGGGTACTATCCGCTCGGACATCTTTCAACAGTGCAGTGGTTGGGCATAGACAACAAAGACGTTCACTGGAATATTAGTAGCCCTGGTTGGGCGAAATGGGCTTGGTCTAACCTGTACGCCCCGTTGATAGCCGGTGCAACCGCATTTTCCTTTGATCAGGAAAGGTTCTCTGCTGAGAGAACTCTGAGTGCGATCGAGAATTATCCAGTGACTTCTCTATGCACGGCTCCAACTGTGTGGAGGATGTTTATGGTTCAGGATCTCACCAAATTTAAGCCTTCGGCTTTGCAAAAAGCTTCGTCAGCTGGAGAGCCATTGAATGCCGAGATCATAAAACGCTGGAAGGATCTGACTGGCATTGTGATAAAGGACGGATATGGACAGACAGAGACCTCAGCGGTTATAGGCAACGCAAATATTTCTGAAGTAAAGCCTGGATCGGCAGGAAAACCGCTGCTGCATTACAAGGTCAAAATAGTCGATGACGGTGGGAAGGAACTACCTGTGGGAGAAGAGGGCAACATTGCAATCGATATTGGAAAAAACGTTCCAGGTTTATTTTCTGGATATGGCAATGATCCAGCATTGAACTCTGACAGATTCAAACACGGATACTACTATACAGGTGACCTTGGGAAGATAGATTTAGATGGTTATGTTTGGTTTGTTTCACGTGCTGATGATGTCATAAAGGCTTCAGACTACCGGATCGGTCCGTTTGAGGTCGAGTCCGCACTTCTGACTCATCCGGCTGTCGCAGAATCCGCCGTGGTGGCCTCTCCAGATCAAATAAGAGGAAATGTTGTAAAGGCGTTCATAATCCTTAAAAACGGTTACTCTCCAAGCAGCTCTCTTGCGAGAGAACTCAGTTTTCATGTAAAGAAGGTAACGGCTGCCTATATGAGGCCTAAAAGGATAGAATTTGTCAAAGATTTACCGAAAACCATCAGTGGCAAGATAATAAGAAAAGAATTAAGGAATCTTGAGATTAAAAGATCTGAAGAGAAAGCTGGCTCAGCGAATAGAGAAAACGAGTTTCTTGTGCCGTAAATTTAAGCACAAACATTTTTCAGCAAGCAGGAATTATGTTTACTCGTAATAATGAAAGCCCTAGAAGATGAGATGTTCACATGGATACGGACGAACAGGAAACAATGTAGATTTAATCTGACTAATAGCGGTTTTTCTGAACCAGATCTAGAACGTTTCGGTATCAACACTTCATACGAAGACTATAGATCAGAGATGAGGGAAACGCCGGAAGTATTCACAGAAAGTGTAGCGAGTGTGTACAAAGTCCACAAGGAAAATGTGGTTACGACATGTGGAGGTACCGGGGGGATATTTATTGCAAATGCATACCTAAGAGAGAAGGTATCAAAAGTATATGTTCCACCGATAGAATATATGCCTATGTTTCTTACCCCGCGTTCACTTGGCATGCCATTGATCTTTAAAGCCCCAAATAGAGAAGATTTTTTGTCAGAAAAGAATTTTCTCTTTGAATTCACAAATCCGAATAATCCTACAGGAAAAAGTTTTGATCAAAGAGTAATTAATGAAATGATTAGTTTGGTCGAGGAAAATGACAGTTATCTCTATTCTGACGAAACATTCAGACCGTTTTCCATGGAAGAAAATCCCGGGACGTTGTTCAGCGGATCCAAAAGAATTATAGTTTCGAATACCATGACAAAATTTTTCGGTCTGGGAAATTTAAGAGTTGGTTGGATGATAGCAGAAGAAGATGTCGCCAGTGAACTCAACAATGTGAAAGATATTGTAACCGCAGAAATATCGAATTACAGTATGTGGATAGCTGCACAGGCAATTAGGAACAGGAAACGATTTATTTCCTTTGCAAAGACAATTATTGAAAAGAATATGCAAATACTGAAAGAGTTTCTTGCATTACATACAGAACTAAAATCGGATCTACCGGATTCAAGTTCGATCGCTTATCTAAGATATACAAAAGGACCCGATTCTTTAGAATTTGCCAAAAAGTTACTCCAGGATACGGGTATACTAATTGTTCCAGGCAGGTATTTTAATGATGAAAATGGATTCAGGATCTGCATGACATCAGATCCCGACAACTTCAAAGAAGCCATGGATATGCTGGACAGTTATCTCAATGATACGAAGAACCTTGATTGAAAACCGGCATAACCTTATCTTTCGGAGCACGGTATTCTAAGGAACATTTCACGTTGTTGAGCTCGAATAATAAATACGTGTAGATTATTCCTACATGTGGATCGGAGATTCTATCTTGCAATAGGTTTAATCGTGATGTCTTTCAATTCACTCTATCAATATTCGTGGAATGTTTTTGAACCATTACTTGTATCCGGATTTGAAACCAGACTTATAGAAATTCAGGTTGCGTTTACCCTATTCGCAATTTTTTCAACCGTTTCACAAGGTCCCGGAGGCTACATAGCAGACAAGTACGGCCCAAGGAGGATCGGGATAATTTCTGCAATTCTCTCTGCGTCAGGATTTCTGGGTACGTCATTCCTTCACAATCTGGCAGTATTCTACGTTTTATGGTCTCTTGGGAGCATAGGGGAAGGTATACTATACGGTATTGCAACTAACCTTGCAGTCAAATGGTTTGTGGGATCAAGGGGCATCGCTGTCGGAACAATATCTCTTGGTTTTGGTGTTGGCGCAAGTATAGCAAATGTATTCATCGGGAGATTCGGAGAGTTTAGAACACCAATGCTCATAATCGGTTTGCTTGAAATCATAATACTCCCCGTATTAATGTCATTAACCCGTTATCCAGAACAATCAACGATTTCCGGAAGAACTCCGCTTTCCACTATAACAAACACTCGTTACTGGATACTCTATATTTCTTTTATACTTGGATCGATACCACTTATTGTAATAGCCTCGTCTTTTGGATTTATAGGTAAATCGCTTCCGTTGTATGAATTCACAATATTAATTTCCATATTTCCCCTGTTAAGTGGAATCAGCAGGCCAATACTCGGGTATATTTCGGATTTCATAGGCAGAACGAAAACACTGGTTATAATAGATATTTCTATCATAGCGGGTGCCTTGTTTTTGGTTCTCAGAATATTTCCACTTTCAATTGTCCTTATTGGGTTTTTCGGCGGATCCATGATATCGATGTATTTCGCTCTAATCGGTGACGTCTTTGGTTCAAAGTTCTCTACATCGAACAATGGAATCTTTTACACCGGAAAAGCGATATCAGGTTTTCTTGGAAGCACGATCTTTGCATTAATTTTTGTTATAAGCATTGAAATTTCGTTTAACTTTGTTCTGGTCTCGAGCATTCTGGCCCTGATGTTTTTGCTGTTGTCTGTTCCGAGGCGGAAACGAAATACAGAAGACGTAAATGGTTCTTAGATAACACTTGCTGGAAATCCAGGAATCATTTGTCAAAGATCTATCAATTCAGATCCGGACTATCTTCTGTTTTAGAGTCTGACGCGGAATTCTCTCCATCACCGTGCCCATGACTGTATATTATTTTTTCAAGCATGCTGAGGTAGTTGTTATAGAATTCTTCACCTTTCTTCGTTATTTCAACTACAATACGCGGAGAAGTGAAGAACGAAGCGTCATGCGTAGTTACGAAACCCGACTTCTCTAGTTTATCGATATGGTTCGAAATACTTCCCTTTCCACATCCAGTGAGTTTCATAATGTCAGTGAGCCTCATTCTCTTGCTTACACCCAGAGACATAATTATTATAAGTCTTATCGAAGACTTAAAAGGGGTATCCGTTATTTCTTCTGCGAGCTGGGTGAGGACAAATCGCCGAAAATTTTCCGCATCAGTAAGACTACTCCCCATTGAGTTCCTCCAAATAGTCTGGTGCGTGATAAATGAAACTAAACGAGCTCAACAGCAGGATCGCAAGAACAACACCAAGCAGTAGATATGAGACTTCTTCAAGCATTTTTGGAACTGAAATATACATCCCAATAATCGAAGTAACAGAACTGAAAATAACCAAAAACATGTACGAAAAGAAGACTGCATATCCTTCAAAAGGGATTTTCACAAATGTGTTTTTAAGACCTCGAATGAGTATAATATCGAGAACCAAATAAACAAGAAGGAAAATCAAGTTTGATATTACATATCTCAGAGTGATATTTGTGCTGTCTATTACTAATCCTGCGAATATACACAGAAGGAACAATGCGACAATACCATTTCTCCAAATTATCGTCCTATTTCCGATTCGATAAGAGCGATTCGCCCTGGCGAATTCTCTTAATTTAACTATCCTCGCCGAGTTCTCAAATAAATTAAACCAATAAAAAATCGCGAATACAAATACTGTTACCTGAATTAGAATGCTGGTGATATCTGCCAGATAAGCAGAAGAAATGAAGTATGTAATTACAGGAAACGACAGAGAATCTACCAAAATAAGTAATGCAACGATTCCAAAAAGCACTCCCCAAGTTCGACGCATAATATAACTCTGAAAACCAAGAACACGGTTATTAATCTGCTCAACAGATCTTAAGAGCTCATTTTTAAATTTTAAATCGTCATCCATCTTACTGTACATCTCCCCAACTAATTTTTCTCTCATGTCCTATGACATTCTATCTCAGTGTTCCCAAATTGTCGTAACATTATTATTCACTCTGATATTATATTCATCCCCCTAGAAAGTGCTCACGAGACTTTCCATTTAACGCTACTCCTCGGCATTTACAAGAGCTAGGAATATGTCCTCCAATGTTGTTTTACTCTCGGCTAATGAGTACAACGAACAGCCTATCTCTTTCGCGATTCCTGAGACTTCACTATTCAGCTGATCCCGCTTTTCAGTACATATTATGAGAGTGTTGCCGCCATTATGATCCATATCCACACGAACAACACCGTTTATTTTTTCAATGTCATGAATTAATTTATCACTCACAGAAGAAAATTCTCCAACGTATTTGAAGCTCCCTTTTACCTTCTTCAATAAATCAGACATTTTTGACTGAATTATAGTCCGTCCTTCATTTATAATTGTCGCATCTGAACATAACCGCTCAACTTCGGAAAGCTGGTGATCGGAGAGCAAAATGGTCTGACCTTCTGCTGCCTGTTCCCTTAACAGAGCCCTGAACTTTGATGCGGAAGATGGATCAAGTCCTGCAGTTGGTTCGTCGAGAATAAGTATGTCTGGACCTCCCTCCATTGCTATCGCGAGATCAAGCCTCTGCAACATACCTCTACTGTACTGAGAAACCCTTGAGTCTGAAGCATCAAGAAGCCCGACCTTTTCAAGGAGATCTTTCGATTCCAGCCTGACCCGATCCTTACTTAGTCCCTTTAGATAGCCATATACAATCAGACATTGCCTTCCCGTCAAATTCTTTGGTAGAGAGGGAAGTTCAGGAGAATAACCAACACATGACTTTATTTTAGGATCATTATCCCTGAATTCTTTTCCCATTACCTCTATTCGGCCACTATCAGGGAAAATTATTCCAGTAATACATTTCATTGTGGTGCTTTTACCTGCTCCATTGTTACCAAGTAAAGCATGTATTTTCCCTTTCTGGACATTCAGATTTATTTCTCTTATTCCTCTTCCATTTGAGTATGTTTTGCTTAGATTTTCTACAACAAGCGCATCCACTGTTATCAGCCCCTTATTTCTGCTTTTCTAAATATGGCAAATCCCAAACCAAAAATGAACAGAACTTCGATTGACGCAAATATAACATTCAGAATCATATATTTCCACGCTGATATGCTAAAGTGCCTAGAACTTCCCAGCGAAACGTATTGCAAGTGAAGAATTCCCGACGGATTGACTGCATAATTCATGATAGATGATGGAACTGAGGTCATATTCATAAATGGAATTGCAAATGTTCCATCACCATAACCGATCTTCATCGCGAGGATCCCGAATATTACAGCGAAAAATATCCAGACGCCAAACATTATACCAAAAACGAAGGAGGATTGCCGAACCAACGGCCCAAAAAGAAAACCCATAGACGTAAATCCTGCAATCAAGAGAACTATGCCACCTATAAATGCGGGTAACCACTGAAAATAGCTTTGATAGCCTGAAAGAAAGTGTCCGCAAATTATGGCAACTATTACAAATATTAGCGATAAGATCAGTGCGAATATCAATTTTTCAATGAATTTCCCGAGATAGATATCTCCTCGACGAATCGGAAGAGAAAATAGCTTGATTATGGACCCAGATTCGAATTCCTGGGCAATGACGTCAGATCCGATGAATGCACCAATAAATAAACCCGCTAAGCCCGCAGCAACTGTTACAAAGACGCTTGAGGTTGTTAGCATCCATGCTTGTGAACTTTTGGTATATGCAAACAAAGTTCCGGATGCAAATCTCGGTATCAGATATCCATAGGCTATTGCGAGAAAAGATACGAGACCGAATGCGACATAGGTTTTCCCCGCCTTCATATCTATTGTGGCTTGATACTTCACTATTCCCATTATTGCAGACATAAAATGAGAATACTTTTCAGGTTATTATTTAATATTCTGAGTTCAAATTTTGAACCTGTCGGACACTTAATGTTAAGATTATAGATGTAGTTGCATGTTCATAGGACACGTTGCTATAGCGTTCCTGTTAATGTATTTCTTCCCCTGGATTCCAAACTGGGTACCGCTATTAAGAGTCGGTTTTCCAGATTTGCTCTAGCCTGTTTTGGTTCTGACCGGGGCTGAGAAGGTTTCGATTAATCCTGAGAGTCCTCTGCAAAGCAAAGTTAATTTTTCAAACTATCCTTATTCACATTCTTTGATCTTTTCTCTTGTTATAGAAATAGGCATCTCAGTTTTTATAGGAGTTATAACAAAAATGATCTTGGCGATTATTGTATTTTTAATGGCATGTGAATCACACTGGGCCCTTGATACATTAACGCATTCAAAAAACCTACCATTATTCGGTTTTGGAAAGAGGGATAAAAAAATTGGCATGAGTTTATGGAAAAAAGGACGGATTGCGTTTATTTTCGAATATATATTTTATGCCGCATTTGCAATTGTGTTTCTCAAAAATGTTTACGTGATACCGTGTTTAATTCTGGGTGCAATATTTCACCTTGCTAACTCAAATTCCTTCTTCGGTTTTAGGAAGAAGAATCCATTCAGATCTAACAGAACCTACTCAATTTTTGTTTTGTTCGGATTTTGTACATTCCTTTTCTTCTCACTTAGAATTTTATGATCGTATAAGAATCATTGTTACAATGAGCAATTCAAGGTTCCAACGAAATTTTTGCATATCTTACGGAAAATAAGTATATGACAATTGGGACAACGATCATGAGAAGCAGAATAAAAACAAGATAATATGAGAGTAGACTGGAAGTATACATAACAGAGGTGATGACGAAGGCTGCTATGATTGCGGCAAAAATATATACTGTAATTGCCGCTTCCGATCTCTTGCTTATAGAATCATACGTATACACTGGGTAAATCCCGCTGAACTGGGCATCACCAATATCTTTCAGAGTCTTCTTCTGGCATTTTGGGCATTTAACGTTGAATTTGTTTAGTTTCTTGAACTCCCATATAAATCCTCTCTGCGGAAAGCTCAGATTAAAAGTGAAATCGCAACTTGAACATTTCATTATTGAATTGGTTATAGTCTGGACCACATTTCATAATATTTGTCTTCTATATTTATTTGTCTCATTGTGTTTTAACTGGTGCATAATGTGTGTGGTGTCTCCATTGAAAACCCGATCCAGGATAAGTTATAGCACTTAATTCTCTGTAACCATTTGATCTATGTTGAGTTCAGATGAGAATTCATCTATTTTCTTTTTTGCAAATTCGATACACTTAATAGGGTTAATTCCTGAATCTTTGCGATTCCATATCTCAAGTCCCTTAGAAATAAAATCTCCCCGAGAACTTACAAGCCATCCATTTTCCCCTTCACAAACCGTTTCCAAAGGACCCTGCTTATTGTACGTAAGTACCGGAGTGCCACAAAGAGAGGATTCTATGGGGATATAACCAAAAGGCTCTTCAGTGAAGGGAAAAGCGGTAAAAAGAGCACCGGAATACAGACGGACTAAGCGATCATCACTGACATGTCCTTCAACCTCCATAAAGTTCTTTATGTAATCGATAGAAATGCCAGGTGGTACTTTGGATCCGAATGTTATTATCTTAACACCTTTTTTTGCAAGTTCAATGAGAGTCTTAATCTCAGTTTCCTTCCCGATATAAGATAAAACGTAATTTTCATTCGACTCGGCAGTGTTCCTTTTGAACATGGAAAAATTTTTTACAGTGTGTATAACAGATGGGACTTTAAACCCTAAATTCTCGTAATAGCCCTTTATATATTTCGAGTTTGCATAGATCTTTTTGCTTCCAGATTTAAATTTTGCCAGTAATTTTCTTTGAAGCAAAAGAATAGGGAACCAGAACAGAGAACGTACTATGTAAGCACTAGAACTGCTCTCTGAAAGATTGTTGAGCGTTTCAAGAAAAGGGATGCCCTGAATAATCAGAACATCTGATTTGCAGGGTATAGTTGAGGATATGTTAACAATGTAATCAATCTGATTATTTTCTACAACCTTTTTAACATCCTCAGCCCCAATTCCAAGCATGGATTCTACAATCCAACTCAGCACCCATAAAATTCCTTCGTTTGATTTGAATCTTTTTGGAAGTAATCGGCATATGTTGAAATTACTGCCTGAGTTGACTAGATCTACTGAGTCTAAGCCAGAGACTCTATTTGGTTCTGTCGAAATACAGTTCCAGTATACGTATACCTTAAATTTACCACTTAATTTTGATCTTAGGAAGTTTATGACATTTAACTGTACAGATACCCCTGAGCTTATTGGATCTGAAACTATCAATATTGATTTCAATATAAGCGAAATGTTAAAAATAGTATTTAATCCATGCAGCGTCCCGTATGTACATCACTTCAGAACGGTATCAAGTATTGTGGAAGGCCACAGCAATCGAAAAAATGAAATTATTCCAAGGTTATGATACAGAATGTGCATTCCTTGAATAAGCTTTAGTTTGACTCTGGTTACCATTTTCCAGAGTTTTTTCTGCATTCATCAGGTCCTGAACAAAGATATCAATCATATCTGAAGTGAAATTCTCCCTTACAACAACCCGCATGATTGTAGTATCATTGGCCTCTGGTGGCAAAGAGTAAGCAGGTACGATCCAACCCCTTTCCCTTAGCTTGTAGGAAAGATCAAAAAGAGTGAATTTTTTCTTTTCTTTCTGTTTAAATGTAACAACGGGGATATGCCTGGCGTCATTTAACGGCTCAAACGATCCTAATTTTGCAATACTTTCGGCGAGATAGTGCGCATTACCCATCATCTTGTTTACTATTGCTGAGTACCCGTCGAAGCCCAGTTTCATTATATTGTAGTACTGTGCTACAATCATGGAACTTCCTTCGGAGAAATTCAGTGTGTATGTTGGCATTTCGTCTCCAAGATAATTTACATAGAATTTTAGATCCTCAGGGAGAAGGCTTTCGTTTCTAAAAATTAGCCAGCCTAGTCCCGGATAAACCAGACCAAATTTATGGCCTGACGAATTTATTGACTTAACTTGCTCCAGCCGAAAATCCCATTTAAAATCCGGTTCATAAAACGGCGTAATAAATCCAGCGCTGGCTGCGTCAACGTGAATAGGTATATCAAGACCAAGATCGTTTTTAACATCCAGCAGCATGTCATTCAACTCTGTCACAGGATCAAATTCACCTGTAAATGTAGTCCCTAAGACCGCCCCCACTGCTATTGTGTTCTCATCTATTTTTTTCCTAACATCATCTGGACCTATTACAAACCGATCCTTCTTAAGAGGTACAATTCTTGGCTCGACGTCAAAATATTTTGCAAATTTATCCCAAGAAACATGAGTGTCACCGCCAAATACTATGTTCGGCCTATCATGCGGTTCATTTTCCTTGATCCGTCTCTGCTTCCAGTTCCATTTGTGTGCAAGAAGACCCAACATAATTGCCTCAGAAGAACCTATTGTAGAAGTACCGATGAAATTATCTCTCTCTGGAACATTGTATAAATTTGCAAGTATGTTAACTATTCTCTCCTCTATAACATTAACCTGAGGATATTCAAAGTGATCTATGAAATTCTTGTGTAGATTTTCGATTATAAGTCTATCGGCCTCAGGTTCCATCCATGTCGTCACAAACGTAGCAAGATTCAGATCCGGATTTCCATCAAGGTTGAGTTCATCATGAATCAATTGATAGGCGGCTCTTGCTCTTATTCCACTCCTAGGAAAAGTAAATTTTGGTACCTCGTTATCCATGTATCTATTGTGGTTTTTTTCGTAATTTCTGTCACGGTTCTTCATTTCTCCAAACTTCATTTTTCTTGCTACCAAATTCATCACTTTTTGAGTCGAAAAATTACAAGACAATCATTTGATTTAACATTTTACCAGAGATGAAAGTCCTTTATATAACATAGAAAGGTTTTGTTAGCCATATAAAAGTTACGAAGAAGTTGAGTATTACATGTCAATCAACGTGGGTTAACTAAAAAAGGACGTAATTGTGCATTTAAATTAAAATACATCATTTGAGATAAAATATGATAATACCCCAACAAAAAAATGAATAGCAACAATACCAACCGACTCGTTTGGCGTGTTTTCGGAAGTTATGAAACCATGTGAGAAATAATCATGGGGCCTCTTTATAAAGATGTTTGCAAGATCGAGACAGAACTAAGCTTGGGTATCTGTTCCTTGGAAGTTATTGTTATGCGGAAACCCAAACTGCCTAGCAGAAATTTGTTATCGAACCTAAACGACATCTGACCATTTCCGCTAATTGTGAAGTTGTAATAGATTTCCGACGAATTAGGGATTGTGTTGAGAACTCCGGAAGCATTCACGGTTATGTTGTAATGGAAATTTTTTGCTACGTTGTAAGAAGTTAGGTTGACCGTATAATTACCTGGGAATAATGTACCAGTGTCAAAGCTACCGTTGATAATGCTCGTATTTGTTGAATTATTGACTGTATTAGAAATGTAATGAAAACTCGTGTTTTGCTTTGTAGGCTGAAACTTTAAGGGAGAATCTGTATGTTGTTTTTGGATAGCTAATATTGAGTAGGGCCCGCTTTCCGCAAGAACACTCCATCCTTGTTGAAGATAGTAATTGGTATACTGATACAAACTGGGTATAGTTGGTGAATATGACGACCAAAAATTTGACGTTTCTATAACTAAATAGGTGAAATTCGAAACGTTCGGTACAACGGTTGGAGAGTAAGGTGTAGCGTCCACATTAACATAACTTGGAAAATATGGTTCCAGGTTATTTTGGGTCAACAGAGATGCATTTCGGGGCAATTCGTTTCCTATCTCGAAGATCAGATCAGTAGCCGGAGTAACTTCAAAGTTTCTGAGATTAGGCAGAGGCCCAAGTTTTCCAGCATGATATATACTGTTTGGGGAAACAGGACTGAAAGGAATCGCTATAAGTATTGCAACTACAAGAAATAATGAGATGCCAATAGAATACCTCTTAAGAATATTCCTTAACTTTGCATATCTAATTTTTGGCACAGTCTTCATAAGCCATAAAACAGAGAGTGCAGCAGACACATAGAACATGGGTTCTATCATGGCGGTGTATTGGTAGCCGAGCTGATAGTATGGGCCATAGCTTGAAAAAACCGCGTACATAATATACGGTAAAATAGGGATGAGCGCTGGCAGATAAATAATTGATATTATTCCGGTGGTACCTATGACGAGCATAAAGAAATAAACCTTGCTCAGATAGTTGGATTTTAGAAGCCCTACGACTTTATCAGGAGATCTGAAAATTGATAAAAGAAGTCCGAGAGGTGTGGACGATGGTGCCCCGGCTTCACCGGTTCCTGGTAAAAATGAGAAATGTGGTGCACCAAGGTATACGCCTTTTGCAAAACCGGCAAGTACCAGATAGAAGTATAACACGACGACTGAAACAGCCGTTATCTTGAGGTAATAAGTCATTTTCCTTTCTGGATTCCATCCTAGAAAGTATCCGTGCTTCTTCTGCGACATTATGAGTATGAGTTCGAATACAAGAATACAGGCAACAATGTATACAAAATTTGAATGTAAAGAAATTATGAAAGCTAGTCCAATAATATGAAGAAGTTTCTTTCCGGCAAGGAAAGAATCAATTGTAATAAAATAAAAGAATGGTAATAAGGCGAGGTAATGGAAGTCAAAGAGAACCGGACTAAAAGTAAACGGCGAAATGAGAAAGGAAAATGTCAAAATCGCTGGAAACATTTGAGCTAGTTTGTTATCTCCATACATTTTTCTAAGGATTCGGTTTGAAATATCATAAAGGAAAAATCCGGCAAAGGCCACGAAAAAGCTCTGGATCACGAGAAGTGTTATTGGACTTGGAGCAACCTTATAAAATATAAGGACTATGTATGCAAACGGCTGAAAATGCTGCCCCATCAAGCTTTCCCCCAAAAGTGAGGAATAGAATGGTTTGGTACTGAATGCATTATTTAACGCCTGGAGATGCACACCAAGATCCCATGCAGTGGCGTTAAGTGAAAAATACCTCAATATTGAAAAATACGAATATACCGTAAAGAAAATTGCCGAAAGAGTCAGGGCTATGGCGACAGAATAGTTATCAGCAGTTAGCCTTGTCTTGATCCTTTTTTCGAAATCTCTAAACATGAAGTAGGAGTTGAATGGGAATCAAGTTAATTAAAGGTTTTCAGCGCCTTGGTCGGTTCAAAACCAAGTGAGCCTTTACCTCATAACAAAAGTAGAGACGACATTGCACGGGTGATATTTTTGGTAAAATGGGCTGAATTGTTGACATTGGGTTTACAGCACACGATCTGACAAGAAACATATTGATGGTTGGTAAAGATCTCTGATAAATTAGTAAATTTTAATCAACCACGTCCTCCAAAAGTACTAGATTGCTGTCCTCTGTAGAAATACGTATCTCAGCATTCAACGGGATGGTCATTTGATCTTCACCATGGCCGAACGGCATACCGTAAATTATCGGTTTTTTCATTTTGTTAACGTAGTTGTAAATTACCTCTTTGAGTGAAGGTACAGGCCAGTCTTCACGAGGTATCTCCACAAAGTCCCCGAATACCATGCCCTTGAGCTGGTAGAGTGTCTTGGAAAGCAAGAGCTCAGCCATATAACGATCTATATCAAGTATGCTTGTGGCGACATCTTCTAGAAATAAAATCCTCCTGTTCGGTATGAGTTGAAACTCAGTTCCAAAGAGTGAAGTCACAAGGGAGAAATTGGTTCCTGCGCTTATACCACTCGTTTCCCCTTCAACAACTGTACCTAGAATTCTGGATATTTGCGGTGTGAGGTCCAGCGTTTCACCGCGAAGAAGTTTAAACATCTCATCGATAGTCTTCGGAATCTTTTGCTCAAAATCAACTCCAGGCATTGGACCATGGAACGTAATAAGATCCGTTTTCTTTCCTATTGCCATGTGTAGAGCTGTGATGTCACTGTATCCAACAAAAATCTTCGGATGATCCTTTATGATATCAAAATCTATCAGCGGAAGTATCCTCAATGATCCGTAACCACCTCTGGCGCAAAATACAGCATCGACACTATCATCGGCAAAAGCTCTATTTAGCTCATTTGCCCGGTCTTGATCCGATGCTGACAGATATCCTATCTGTTTTGTCTTACGTATGTTATCCCCCAACGTTACTCGGTATCCGAGATCCGTAAGCTTTGAAACCCCTATTGTTAAGCTCCTGAGACTAGGAGCACTCGCAGGTGCTATTATTCTTATGTTTGCTCCGTTTTTAAGTTTCGATGGTTTCATAAAATCAGCCTCCAGACGACAAACCTCACAAACTAGATGAAATACTTCAAAATAAGTTTCAGATACGTCTATTCCTTATGCCTAAAACCTAAATAAATATGGCGCCAAAAGATTAAAAAATTAATCTATTTAACATAAGTGAGCCACTTATCAAATTTCTTATTTTTTCCGGCGGTCACGTTTGCGTATTCCTGCATGAGCTTTGAGGTGATGGGCCCAACTTTGCCGTTGCCTATCACGATATTATCGACATTGACTATGGGCGTAATTTCTGCAGCGGTTCCGCAGAAGAAAACTTCATCTGCAGTGAAAAGCTCATCTTTATGTACATGCCTTTCTACCAGAGGTATTCCAAGGCTTTCGCAAAGGTCGATGATAGAATACCTAGTGATACCAAGCAGTATATCTGACTCGATTCCAGGCGTGATTACTCTTCCGTTTTTGACTAGCATTATGTTCTCTCCGGGACCTTCTGCGAGGTAACCGCTGTGAGATGTCAAAATTGCCTCATCGTAGCCCCCATCCATAGCTTCTGAACTCGCCAAAACAGAATTCAAATAGTTGCCCGTTGCCTTTGCCTGAACAGACATAACATCTGAATTTATCCTCTTCCACGAAGATATCTTCGCTCTGATACCGTTAACGGATTTGTCACCAAGGTACTTCCCGAAGGGAACCGCAATAATTGCGACGCGTATGTCATCGGTTTTCGGTTTGACACCGATTCCATCACTTTCATGGAAGGCAAAAGGTCTGATGTAACAAGATTCAAAACCATTCTCTTTAACGACTTCAACTGTTGCATCCATGAGCTCGGCGACGGTAAAACCAATATTTATTCGCAATATCTTTGCAGAATTCAAGAATCTTTCTATATGATCCTTCAACCTAAATATTGCTGTTCCTTTATCAGTTTTATAGGCCCTAATGCCTTCGAATATTCCACTGCCGTACTGCAAAGTGTGCGTCAGTAGGGTCACTTTCACGTCTTCATAATTTTTAATCTCACCCTGGTACCAGATCTTTTTTGACATATATTCCTAAATCGTATTCCTTTTAAAAATGGTTTGTAGGGTTTTATGATGAGGAAGCGTAGCGGAAAGCTATTTTCCAAAAAAAAAGTGTTCAGGATTGCATCTTAGAGATCTAGAAATGGTATAGTATCGAAGACATCTGATCAAGCAGTCGGATCCGCGTCAAAAGATGATAACCTTACCGTTGAATTCTATTCTGCATCCAATTTCCAATTATGAGTGATTTTTTGATCGCCCAGATCCAGGAGAACAAAATTTAAAAAAGAACTAGCATAGGGTGGTATAATGCTTGTTATTGGAGCGGATTCCTCGCCTTCACTTTCATTACGCATATCTGAGCAGTTGAATTGCCGTTTTACTGAGCCTGCTGTAGATAAGTTTCCGGACGAAGAATTCCATCTCAGGATAGATGAAAATCTGAAGGATGAGACCGTTATTGTAGTTGGCCATACCAGAACATTTGAAGAGTACTTTAAGCTGTTATTTTCACTTGACGCTGCAAAAGAAAATGGGGCAGAAAAAGTCATAGCTGTTATCCCTTATTTTTCTTATGCACGCCAGCATAAGATATACAAGTCTGGAGAAGCCATATCCTCAAAGGTAATGGTACGTACCATTGCTGAATTCAGTGACTATATGGCTACAGTAGAAATTCACGATGAAGAGAGCATTGGTTTCACTAATAAGGCGTTTAAAAACATAAAAGTCATCCCGGCTATGAGTGATTATTTTTCCAGGGAAAAGTGGGACTACGTCATTTCGCCAGATGACGGAAGCCTGGATAGAGCGAAGGATTACGCCAAATTGCTAAATTGTGATTTTTCTTTCTTCAACAAAAAAAGAATAGACGCAAACACTGTTGAAATGGAACCACCAGCACTGGATTTTAACAATAAATCTGTACTTCTGGTTGATGACATTATCTCTACAGGTGGAACAATCATCAAGGCGGTGGGGTTGCTGAGATCAATGGGTGCATCGAAGATTAAAGTATCCGGCACACATGGTGTTTTCGCCCACTCCTCTAGTGAAAGGATAAGTTCACTTGTAGATGATCTGGCGGTTTCTGATACGCTAGCCACACCGTTTAGCAGAATTTCTGTTGCGAAACCTATCTCTGATGAGATCAGGGAATGGCTTTAGGCGTCTTTCTTAAGTTTGACCAGTTATTCTAAAAACATTGCCGCCTGCCATGGAAAAAATCATAATGTTACTATGCAATCACTCATGTATAATATAGCAGTGTTGAAGTGATAATATGAATGATGAATTACGTATATGCAGCAAGGACGGGCCATTCAGGGGAAAGATATGTCCTGTTTGTGGTGAGCATGGGAAACTTCTGATAAGAGAAGAGGAAGTTGAAGGCATAGGTCGAGTACTCGCTGGAATGCTCAGACACTTTCCAGATAATTATGGAATAAAGCTGAATGAGCACGGGTGGGCAAAAATCTACACCGTTATCCCGGTTATAAGGGCGCAGAGGAGAAACTACTGGTGGGTCACTCCAACCCACATAAAGTACATAGTGGATACCGATCCAAAGCAGAGATACCAGATTAATTCAAAGGATGAGATAAGGGCAGCCTACGGACACACGATCCCGGTTAACATGGATGATCTTCCGACGGATGACGTACCTGATATTCTTTATTACCAGACCACTGAAGATGAATTGCCATTTATCATGGAATCAGGTATCTCACCATCAGACAAGACATGGGTACATCTGTCCCTTGCTCAAAGGCAGGCGTATGTTTCAGGGATGTTCCATGTCTCAGATCCTATTGTCGTAGAGATTGACGTGAAGGGACTCAGAGAATCTGGACAGTTTGTCTACAAAGCGACGAATGAAGTTTTTTTGACTTCAGGAATCCCGCCGGAATTCATAAAGGATAAACTTACAGAAAAGTTTGAGCTTACGGATGAAGAAAAATCCGAATTGCAGCAAGTAAGAGAACGAGCTGAACGGAGAGCCAGAAGAATGTCTAGAGATAATCAGGAGAATTCATCCTGAGCTCTTCCATGACGATCCTCCTTCCGGATATTATTGCCTTCCTTATATCATATTGATCTTTTTCGATTATGTTTATGTCTCCTTTTTTTGAGTCGATAAGCCTTATCCCGATAGAAGTTGCATAGAGCTCAAAACCAGCGGCCCTCGCCCTATCCAGCGATGAGAGACTCGCCCTTGTCATCTTCACATTTGAACTTTTGGCAATGCTAAGCGCCTCATCATGGTGCTGATAAATATTCGAATTTATTGTTATTTCCGAATTCCCAGGAATATGCCCATATGACACATCTGGTAGGCAGTAAAGGCCTTTCCCTGTATATCGCTCATTAATGTGCATTTCAATTCCAAGATTTTTAAGAACATTTTCATAATAGTTAAGAAGGACGTGGAATTCTTTCTTCTTGAACGGATCGTAAATATCTAGTATCTGTCCACCAATCCTTTCTCTCTGCTCATATAGTGCTACTTTTAGGCCTGCCCTTGCAGCAGTTATCGCTGCTTCGATGCCTTTGACACCTCCTCCGATTATGGATATTTCTCCTTTGAGACTGCCCATAAAATATGGCATCCTTTCAAAGCCAAGGTCTACGTTCACTGTACACCTCACCTCACCAAAGGAAAGATCTCTGCATGCCTGGTTACACCTGATACATGGCCTTATGTCTTTACCATTGCTCAATCTTTTAACAAAGTGGGGGTCGGCCAAAAGGCCCCTTCCTACAGATACAAAATCAGAGCGTTCTAGCACTGCGTTAACATCTTCCAGTGAAGTCACAGAACCAACTACAATGGAAGTCACCCGCGGTTTCCTGGGCAGCCTTGAATATATATGTGCCTTAGGGCTATAAAAGGATGCAGAAGATCCAGGAGCTGCGAACCTACCAGCCGAAAAATGCACATAATCTATTCCTTTCAGGGATTCCGCAACCCTCAGGCCATATTCAGGGCCGTACCCATCCGGATCGTCTTCATATAGGCTAAGTCTTATCCCTACAGGAATCTTTATTTCAGACTTGACTGCATCTATTACTTCCTGGGGGAACCTTATCCTGTTGTCAAAATCACCACCGTATTTATCGGTTCTCCTGTTCAGGGACGGAGAAATGAATTCTTGAAGAAGATAGCCATGGGCACCGTGAAGTTCAATGCCATCAAAGTTCGCCCTTTCAGCTGTTTTTGCAGCCCGTGCAAACGCCGATGTCACACGTTCAATATCGTCTGTCTTCATTTCTCTCGGCACTTTGCCCTGGTAGTTTACGCTACTCGGTGCCATAGATTTTTCAGAATATTCTAAAGCCTTGCCACCCGCATGGACGAGCTGTATGAAAATCTTAGAACCTTCATTGTGAACAATCTCTGTAAGTCTCCTCAGTTTTGGAATGAAATCTGTTGAATATATACCGAGCTCATTGCGCGATCCCTTTGAATTTACATTGTCGACGTAAGTGTACTCTGTGATTATTAGACCGGTCCCACCGATGGCTCTTTCCCGCAAATATGAAATGTGTGTCTCGTTCGTAGATCCATCTGGGTTGGCAAGATTGGAGATCATCGGGGCCATAACAATCCTATTCCTAATTGCTAGATCCCCTATACGGCCAGCTTCTTCGAAACGTATTCTTGAACTCATTTTCGTGCTGTATTATGCCATTATTCTAATACTTGCACCTAAGACAGACCCGTGATCTCGCCATCATCTGTTAGATCTATTTTTTCTGCTGCAGGAATTTTTGGAAGCCCTGGCATAGTCATTATATCGCCCAGCATTGGAACAACGAATCCTGCACCAGAAGAAACCGAGATTTTCTTCACTGTGACGATAAAATCTTTCGGCCATCCAAGCTTGGCTGGATCGTCCGTTACGGAGTACTGGGTTTTTGCCATGCAGACGTAAGCTTTGTCCATCCCTGTGAGGGATAAATTACGCAGGTCTCTTGTCGCCTGTTTTTCAAATACCACATCGGTTGCACCGTACACCTGTTTTGCAATCTTGATGATCTTATCCTTTACGGTATCGCTCTCCGCGTAAGTTCTGTTCAATGGAGCGTTTCCGGCAGAAATTTTGTCTATAACCTTTGTAGCAAGATCCACTGTTCCGTTACCCCCTTTGGCAAACCCTTCTGATAAAGACCATTCAATCTTTTTTTCTTTGAGTATGCTTTCAAGCGTATCGATCTCTTCCTTAGTATCCGAGGGAAACCTGTTTATTGCCACAACCGGATCGACACCAAAATTCCTTATTATGTCAACATGTTTCAAGAGATTCTCAGATCCTTTTGAAAGCATCTCAACTGGATCGGCCTTACCTTCCTGCATTCCAGAATGGAGTTTCAAGGCTCTTATTGTTGCAACTATTACGACACCATCGATCGGAAGATCCCCGATTCGAGTCACCATATCGAAAAACTTCTCGGCGCCAAGCTCAGAGCCAAAGCCTGCTTCGGTAATTAGGTAATCTGTGAGCCCAAGTGCCATCTTGTCGGCGATTATGCTGGATGTCCCATGCGCTATATTGCCAAATGGCCCGATATGCACAAAGGCTGGAACACCCTCAGTAGACTGAACAAGATTGGGGAGCAGCGCGTCCCTGAGAAGGGCAGCCATAGCACCCTGGGCATTCAGATCCGATGCGTAAACAGGGGATCCGTCGAAAGTGTATCCAACTAGAATCCTCGATAGCCTCTCTTTCAGATCCTTGTAGCTTGTTGAAAGGCCAAGAATTGCCATTATCTCCGAAGCAGCTGTGATAACGAACTGGTCCTTCATGAGTACTCCAGTTTCTGAACCACCTGATCCGATGATTATATCCCTGAGGGATCGATCGTTCATATCCACGGTTCTTGGAAATACGACTTTCCTTGGATCTAGTCTTGGTTCCTTGTTGAAGTAGATGTGGTTGTTAATCATTGATGAGAGAAGATTATGTGCAGCAGAAACCGAGGGAAAATCTGAAGTGAAGATCAAGTTTATTCTGTCACTTGGTTCGACCTTAGCCAATCCCCCACCGGTAGCGCCGCCTTTGATACCGAAGCATGGGCCCAGAGAAGGCTCTCTGATAGCTATACACGCCTTCTTTCCTAATTTCTGGAAACCCTGGGCTAGCCCTATAGCCGTTGTAGTCTTACCCTCGCCTTCCTTCGTTGGGCTGATTGCAGTGACAAGGATTAATTTACCCTTCTTCTTGTTTTTCACTCGTTCAAGGACGCTCAGCGAGACCTTTGCCATATAATTTCCATATTTCTCAAACTCGTCATCATTAAGACCAATTGTGCGTGCAATGTCTTCGATCCTTTTTAACTGTGCAGACTCCATAAAAATCACTTATGGCAGTTAAGCCTAACAATTGACATAAATTTTGCCTATTTCATGCGAACTACAAGGTACCTTCTACAACTCCGATCAATCCCACACAAATGCAAACGCACATTAGCATCTGGTTTCACAATATCCTTATTTATGTGATAATATTTCATTTTAATGGATCAAGAAGAAATTCATGTTCCAAATCCTGGACAGAGGTACATAAACGATTGGATCATATATTCCGCCCTCGGTGAACCTGAGATAAACAAAGATAAATGGGGCCTGGAACTCACTGGACTTGTTGATAAGCCCAGAAAGTACTCTTATAAGGAAATTTCAAGCATGCCACAACTTGAATATTATAGCGACTTCAACTGTGTAACAGCATGGAGCATAAAGAAAGTAAAATGGTCCGGCCCGAGCCTGAGAAAAATCATCATTGATTCAGAGCCGAAGGATGATGCGGGATGGGTTATGTTCAGGTGTGCTGAAGGATACAGCACTCCCGTTCCGATAGAATATGCAATGGATGAAAAATCTATAATTGCGCTTAAGATGAATGAACAAACACTTAGAGTCGAACAGGGTTTCCCGGCAAGGCCTTTCATACCAGAACTGTATGGCTGGAAAAGCGCGAAATGGCTGACCCAAATTGAGCTGATAAGTGATTATGAAGATGGATACTGGGAGCAATACGGCTACCATGAAAGAGGCAAGGTGTCCGAGAGTGAAAGGTACACCAGTGGGTTATGGAGAAGAGTAAAAAAGAACGCCAAGAAGATGATGTCGTTCTGATTTTTGTCCATTTTTCCCAGTTAAGCTTTAATATGACAGTGCTATTTTTATGGACACCTAGCCCCGTAGTGTAGTGGCCAAGCATACCGGACTTTGGATCCGTTGACAGCAGTTCAAATCTGCTCGGGGCTACTTATAAAAATGGTGGTGATGGATTTGGCAGTTACAATAATAGGAAGAAATAGATCAACAGTGCCCATAGACAGGGAGATGAGTGTGGCTGATCTCTTTTCTAAATTGAAATTATCGGAACAATCCTTTGTGTGCATTAGGAACGGTGTGCCACTCATTGGAAATGATGTCATACTTCCTGACGATGATGTGTCTCTGCTGGAGGTATTTTCTGGGGGATAACATCAAATCAAAATTTTTCTTGAGTAAAATTTTCCCAGTACCTCATATCTGGCTTTTGTCTTTGACGGGTCAATGATGATCAATTTTTTCTTCAGTGGATTTAGATGTTTGCCTATGTTGAGCCTTGGCAGTTCCAACCTAACTGTTTCCTCCAGAGTTCTCGGTTCTACTGAAACATCCACGGCAAGGCGATCTCCTAAGACATATGGCCCTCTTAACGCATTGTTGTTTGACCATCGTGCTATGTAATCTTTGGCCCGCTCATCGTCAACCGGGGGGCCCATGTGTACCCTTGTTCCTGGAAGGTCGACAAGTTTTGTCTCAATTGCTACATCTATAAATTCAGCGGAAACAGAAAGTTCTGATGAAACCGGATAAAAGCCTTTCGAGGATAAAAGGTCCGTGAGTTGTTGCTGAAATCTATTTGCCTGGCTATATATTATGTCATCTACGAGATCTGGTCTCTGGAGCCTGAAAATTCTCATGAATGCCCCCCGATCCCTGTACTGCGATGGTTTAACAGGTAAGGGACCACTGAAAAATTTCATGGATTGATCTTGAAGAAATAATCTTGATTCTATCTTCATCTTCGAAAGGTTTTCGAGGCTGACAGCAGCAGATGCATTTCTGTTAACATCTATCGGATCTATTATCACAACAGGAGACAAAAACTTCTTCTCATTTTCCACATCTTCTGGAATCAGTATTCTTCCCCTGCTTGTTGCAAACATCTGGATCACATTCTCAAATGTACCAAGATGAATGACGAGAAGTTCACATATGTAACCTGAAAATCCGGAAACCTTGATTTCAGACCCATAGACGCCCACAGATTTCATGAAAGCCTTCAGGAGAAGGACTTCATCCGCCTGATTTTTTGCTAAATTTTCCAGGACATACTGAGTATGCAAAGGAGTTCTGTCTACAGAACTTATAATCTTTGAATTTTTCTCTATCCTCAGGCATGGCACAAGGTCAATTTTTACCCCGTCAATTGTTCCAGAAACGTATGGATGCTCTGCATATTTTTCCCTTCCATCCACAAGCACCTCATGTCCGATCTTCAGGCCCAGTTTTCCGATGTCTTTCTCGGAATAACTCCTGCTGAATACAATGAAAATATCTATATCTCCACCCTTGACATTTGTATGCTTCGCAACAGAACCAACGACCAACGGTTCGGCATCGATCTTCTCTCTCAGAAGTATCTTTTTAATTTTTGCTATCAAATCGTTGGAAATATCATGTAATTTCTTTTTCTCTGCTTCATCGGGCTTCCATCGCCTTAGAATTTCTTCTCTGTTGATCATTTTTGCATTAGGTCCAGTATAGCTCTTGCAGGTTCTCCGTCGTTTTTCTTGAGTGCTTCTATTGCCTTTTCCCGTGACGAGGACGTCTGCTCCATAACCAAACTTACATCCTCCTCCGGGAATCCTACAACTTGTTTTTCGGTATCTGTTTTGGCTATCTCCTTAAAATTTCCGAGTATCTGAAAGGTCTTAACACCCTGCGCTTCTATCATAGTAACCTGAGCATTGGTTATTGAGTAGTCCTTATTTGTACCCTTTAAAATGACTGTTTTTACGTCAGGCATTTCTGTAGATTTAATGCCCATTTGTGCCATCATTCTCTTTACTTCTTTTGAGTTCATTCCGCCAGGTATCATATAAGTAAGGCTAATAGCTACATATAATAAATATCGTTCGCCCTGTTTCTTTTAACACCAAATATCAATGGAAGTGTTAAATAACGCTAACATATCCTAAACGAAGGCCGTGATAGCTCAGTTGGGAGAGCGCCAGACTGAAGATCTGGAGGTCGCTGGTTCAATCCCGGCTCACGGCATACCTTTTTTCCGGAAAATGTGCTTGCCTTATTGCCTTCCACCTTTATTTGCGAATCGATGCCTGTTAGTTGGGAAAATTCCCCGCTGATTAATAAGGTGCACGCACAAATCTCTTGTGCTAATAAAAATGAAATCAACCCCAATAAATGACTAACAAAGCTTGATATTTCAAATGGCATAAAATTCTTTAATGATCTTATCTCCTGGATAATGAATAGTCTGAACTGCTTCTCCGGGGTTTGACTTGGAGAAGTCTTCAGATGACACAGCGGCCAATCCTACTGCTATGAAATTTCCTCGGAGATCGGTGACAAAAACAGTATCTCCCTTCTTTATGCTGCCCGAAAACTGTGTTATGCCTTTACAGAATACGTTGGCACCATTGATCACGTGAGAAACAGCACCATCATCGACCACGACGACATTGCCTTTAGGTCTGATGTCATTAAGCAGAAATATTGTCGGAATATACCTGTCCGATACGTAGATATATGGTTTACCCCCAACAAAATAACATCTGGAATCTTTGCGCTGATCGAGCTCAACGCTGCGATCGCCAAGATCTATTCCCATGGAGAGAAGTTGATCCCTGACTACTTTCTGTTCCTTCTTTGAAACAAAATGTCTTGCCATGTTTATCTAACGTAAGCTTTTATTTTCTCTATCTCTTCGGTTGCGTGATCCGGGCCAGCCTTTAAAATATTCTTTATATGCGGAGAAATTTTCTGAGCAAGATCGGTTTCAGTTTCAGTGAACTGCCATTCTCTGTTCCTCCTTTCGCCGACACTGTCTAGAAATGCCAGGAAAATAGCTTTCCTGGTAACAGACTCCCCCAGTGATTTTTCAAAATTGCGGATTGTCCTGTCTTTGCCGTAACTGAAATAATTTTTCAAGATATCGACTAGAAACGCAGAATCTCTAGTTGTACCCTCTGCAGAGATTTTAAGTTCGTCGACCTTTAGCCTGCCTTTAAGTGCTATAATCTGTTCCGTCGGAGATCCTTTGGCGGAGTTCAAAAAAGAATCCGGTTCTGAAGGGAATATGGATTTTAGAATCTCCGTTTTAAAGCCAGGCCAAAGCACATCAAGGACCTTACGCTCGGAAAATGTATCCATCCTTATTCCCTTTCCATATTCCTTTAAGCACTGAATAATAACGCTCTTATCAACGTAAATAAAATCGTGCGCATTCACGAATTCTTCTGGCCCAGGATAAACTTCAGAACCCACCATAAAAGCCCCTTTCTTGATCGCTTCCTTTTCTCGGAATTCACTAATCAACTTAATGACTTCTCTGTCATTTATTCTACCCTGTGAGTAGGATTCCAGAAGATCTGTTTGAGTTTCCGAAACCTGATCCTGAAGATAATCGAAGGAGAACTTAAAATCAGCCCATATGTCCGGTGTAAGTTCATGCCTCAGCAGAGCCATCATTGTGTTATGGTTTGAGTTCTCGAAAATCTTAAAGTTAACGGAATTCAGGTGGGTCACAGTCATACTGTTGCCCGTTGTACCGACTGTTATCGTATTATCAGCAACCGTAACGTCTATGCCTTCATCCTTAAGCGCATCAAGAAAGAAATCCTTTCCGGGAGAAGTGTTCTTACATGACGCTAGAAAATAATTAGTTGAGGAATAAATTCTGACACCTTTTGATTTAGAGAGTGTGTAGTGAGCCATCATTCGCCACAATGGATCATCATAGTGCTGTATCCCCGCAAGTACGTTTTCATCAGTGTCTCCCCTCTTTGCAAATTCAACAGATCCAAACTGCGTCTTTATCATCCCTAGGAGAGGCAGGGCATCTGAGTTGACAACCTTATAAGATTCCGCCATACCAGAAAGAAATTGATCCGCGGATTTCGAGAATTTCTCGAAATTGGATTTTGATGAGGATAATTTCTTCTCATAAGAAGTGAATGGACAAAATAATCCTCCATCTATGCAATGAGGAATTATAACTTCAGGATTTTCGAACAGTTTCCTGAGATGTTCCTGAAATGTTTTCTGACTCTCCTTTGAAGGTGACTTCAGTCTCATAATGATTACTTTACATCAAGCATTCTTATTGCTTCTGCCTTTACTGTCACTGGAATTGGGACCATAGATTCTACAAGTTGTACTGTAACTTCCTCTTTATTTGAGTCTATGGACATTATCTTCGCCTTTTCACCCTTAAACGGTCCATCTATCAGCTCAACAAATGCGCCAAGTTCAAGACCAGACACCGCAGGTTTAGGAATGAGATAATGCGCAATCTCTTCTATATCGATGTTACCTGTTACCACACCTTTGAATCCCTTTATTCCTTTTGCAATATAGCTTACCCTATCGGGGTGCATGACTTCTGCAAAAACATAACCCTTCACTTCATAGGGAGATAGAATGGAAAGTACCTCGTTGATAGCATTAGGATCATTCATTCGCCTCTCCTCCATATCTCTGTTACTTTTCCTTTCAAGATCAACAGAAACTGGTAATTCGTTTCCAACAGTTGTCTTCATAGCTATTATCATAGGTGCAAGAGTTAGTTTAAGTAATTTTGTTGCTGAAAGAAGACCGTCTTCCGATTTTACAGAAATGGTAAACGCTGCCAAATCCCCTATGTATCCTCCTTTTGGGGTTGTTATTGAAAAAACTACCTTCCTGCTCTCACCTTCGTCGAGCTCAACCTCAACGGTTAGGTCTTTCTTATCCATTGGAGAAACGCTTATGGATTTATTTTTCTGATCCTGAACGGATACGAACCACTCAACCAACTTATCCACCTGATTGAAATCTACCGACAGAGTTATTTCGAATTTTCTTTTTATCTGGCTCTCTCTTAGGATTACAGGTACCTCTACAGTCTTACCACATCCTACAGAAGAATCATTACTATTAATATCTACAAATTCAACCTGATTTTCCATTTTTATTCTACCCCTAAGGTAGGTGAATATAAACACCCATTATCAGATAAATGACAAAACCAACAACACCCAGCAATATTATTCCGATCCCGGTAATCAGAACAACCTTAACGTACTCTTCTCTATTTGGTTTTTTAGCCATTTTAAGTACACGAGAATATTTTCCTCTTCCTATTCCTCCTACCTTTCTCTCGATTTTCTCCTGTACCTCCAATAATTTGTCGTCAACAGTCATTATATCTCTAAAGAGTAAAGGATAATTAACAATAAAGCTTTTTTCCAATAAAGGATAATTTTTGATAAATATTATATTTAATTCTATATTTTTAACTACTGGCTTTTGAACGACTGTTCAGCATTTCTCTTATTAGCTTTGTTCTTAATCTCGCCTATAGATACATAAACAAGGATCCAACCTATAAATGAAATAAATATCACCAAAACTGCCCCGACTTCCATCAATCCACTTCCATTTTTGCTTCCGATCCTGAATAAGCCTATAGCAACAAGTATACCAGCAAGGATCCCTAAAACAGCGCCCAGGATTACGACCAGTAAACCAAATGGGGGAAGAACAAATACGGATATTCCGCCGATAAAAAGAATTATGGCAGCTACGATCAATCCGTATGCACCAGTTAGTCCTATACCGTAATCAGCATTGCTTTCCTTAAGAAGCCTGAAACCACCAATGAGCTCAACCCATACAATTATAATAACTAATATCGCCGCTACAATTGCTACTGCTGGAACAAATAGAGATACCAGCGATAATAATGTACCTATTATTAGAACCAATGCAGCTAGCTTTATCTTATCCAGACCCTCAAAAAAGGAGTCCGGGAAGGGCGGCTTGTTTTCGTCGTGGAATTCTTGATTCATAACAATTTGTTTATCTGCTGGATTTATATAAATGATCGCGTGGATAATACGTATCCGTAAATTTCAAGAAATTCCGACAAATGTAATGTTCCTTAAAATTAACTGATAGACTGCACATTTTAACACGTGAGAGCCACCACACAAAGCAAATAAATTAAGATAGCGTGATCGACATGCAGTTCATCAAACAGGTCTCAAATATTTGAATGATCTGAAATTGAAATCATTTGTGACTTGATATTTTCATAAACGTCAGTTAGTCAGACATTATCTTCCTGTTTTACGTGGAGTAGGCAACATATCTGGACCTCATTCTAATAAGGTGCTTGTAAAATAGCACCTCACTTTCCATGTGCGTGAAGCAATAGCAACATTTTTGCTTTATGTTAATGTTGCTTAAAACAACGTCTTGGTGTCCTACCAGGCAAAGAATCTTATCGGCTGAAAACATTCAATTGCATGGACATATTCAAAGATAAAATACTGGAAGGAAAAAAAGTACTTATCAGTGGCGGAGGGACAGGTCTCGGAAGAGAGATAGGAATCGGGATTGGACAACTTGGAGCAAAGGTTGCGATTGTAGGACGCAGAGAGGATGTTCTAAAAGAAACAATAGACGATATGCATGATCTGGGAATAGACGCGATATACTCAAGATGCGACATCCGTGATGCGGAACAGGTAAAATATTCTGTGAATTATTTTTTGGAGCAGTTTGGAGAAATTAACACTCTGGTCAATAATGCTGCTGGAAATTTTATTAGCAAAACCGAGAGGCTTTCACTCAACGCATTCAATTCTGTCATAGGAATAGTTCTCAATGGAACTATAAACCTGACAATGGACCTTGGAAAGAGGTGGATAGAGAAAAAGCAGCGAGGTACGATCATTAATATTTCTACAATATACGGACAAACTGGTTCGGCTTATGTAGTTCCGTCTGCAATTGGCAAGTCTGGAGTTTTAGCACTTACTGAATCTCTTGCCGCTGAGTGGGGCAAATACGGCATAAGGCACATAGCTATAGCCCCCGGCATCGTTCCGACCGAAGGTGCAATGTCTCATCTCGCGCCTACGAAAGAGATAAGAGACATTTTATTGAAAAGGGTTCCTTTGGGTACATTCGGTTCGCTTCAAGAGCTGATAAACCTGGCCATATTTCTCATTTCTGATGCGTGCACTTACATAAATGGAGATATCATAAAATTCGACGGTGGGGAAGGCCTCTGGCTTGCCGGTCAATTTAACTTTCTCGACATGCTGACAGATGATGAATGGAAATTAATCCGCGAAGCAAAGAAGTGAACTCAAGCAATTCACTTATTTTCACACGGTAATGACCACAATATTCCTTGTCCTGTAGAATTACAAGTCCCTTCTTCTTAAGAGGGGGTTTGAGGTTCCCCTATATTATGGCTTGCGGCGTATTTTTTTTTATCGTTCCTAGGTTAACAATTCATTTCTGTCCTCATCCCAAGTATTTTTGACGTGAATATTCAAAACTTTCCGGGAAATCAGGCCGATGTCTACAAAGTGAAAACACTACTCCTTGATTAATCGAATCAATTTTTATAATATATATACAATTTATAACGTTTAATTAAATATATTTAAATACTGTTCATTAATGATTATATATGACAGAAATAGTTGTAGTGCACAGTTGGAAAGATGACCAGAAAGACAAAGTTATGGATTTTGCTAACAAAGTAACCTCGATGGCTAAAGAAAAGAAATTACCATCTGGACTTAAATTGCTTGAAATAGATCTTGGTCAGGGAAAAAATATGGCTGTATGTAAATGGGAAGCGGACTCTTTGAATCACCTCATGGAAGTTGCAAAATCACTGGGCCCGACATGGGACATACAGGCTTTTGAAGTAAAAAACGTCTACAAAAAAGGATTATTCTAAACATCATTGCATTTATTTTTGTAGCTTTTTTTGATCTCATTTTTCTTCATGTATTTTTCCTGGAAGTATATCGATGTAGTTGTCTTTATTTCGGATTTTCCAGAAAAGAATTCATTCTAAACCAAATAATTGGAGTACCTGAAAAACACGTAACTCATAATTACGGAGTCCGCTGTACGGGTTCGGCAAATGGATAATAAGAATTTTATATAGAAGAAAGAAAAGATGTGTTTATGAAATTGAAACCATTTTCCCATTAAAGTTTATTACCAGTGGACCAGTGAAAGAAGAGTTGGGTCCAACCACAGTCACAGTTATGTCAAAATACCCACTGGTTTCAGTGCTAAGAGGGAGGTTATTCACAGACGACACACCTGTATTTCCACTTACGCTATTAAGAACAAAATAGTAGGAACTGTTACCATCAGTAACGTTCAGATCTTCAGTAATCGTCTGTCCGGTATATATGAGAAGAACAGAACCGTTATGATGGCTGAATGGATCTGATATGTTCAGTGGCGTAACAGCAACACCACTCGCAGGAGTCCATCCACTTATTTCAGTATCGATCTGATGGCCATCCAGTGTAACGTTCGGATATTCTGTTTCAGCTCCTGTGTGCTGAGAAAGTACAGAAAGATATGAAGAGACTCCTGGAATCTTAGAGGTACTTGCGGAGATATCTGGGTTGTATTCATATCCATTAGACACACCTGTAAGTATAACTGCACTTTCAACCGAGATGGATGTCACGCTGGCTGTTGTATTGAAATAACCTGCAATTTGCCCAGACATACTCTGGTTGTTACTCAATTCCACATATCCAACATTCGCCCCGAACAGCAACGTAGCAGGATCCTCATCCAAAATCCCTTCTGTGGCATTCCCTTCGGTAGTATGTATTTGTATATCAGGCCAGGCAAAATAGGTAGTTCCAATACCGTGGTAAGTTATAGTCAAGTTGTAAAGCATTCTGGTTTTGTTTAGAAACAGACCTGTGGAATTAAGGTACGATGAATTAAAACCTGAATCCAAATAACTTTCAGCTAAAAAATTAGCGTACGCACTATCGTTTATGGTTTTGTCCACCGTTATATTAAGGTACCCGGGGGACGAGAGAGCAGAGCTTTTCTTGGATGATGGCCCAGGAAAATGATCCTTGATAATGAAAACGCCCCCGATCGCAACAGCTACCAGCACTATCACTATTACTACAACATAAAGTTTATTAAACGACATTCCGTCACGTGATTCACCTCCTTGATATAGATTTGTCGCTATATGAAATATAGCGAACTATTGATGTGCCATTTAATTTCCGTTGCCTCTTTTCATGGTCTCTGCTGAGCCATAGGAACCGCAGATTCTCGAAGCAGCTTATGTCCGAATACAATTTCAAGCTTCATGTTTTGCGGCTCTAAACCTCGATGTGGAAATGATGATTTCAATGCCCAATCTATAAGTATCGGTGTTGCAATGCATCTGAATTTTCATGGTAACTATCCATAATACAATTCCTTGGATTGTTTTTGAGAATCAACTGATCTAATTCAGGTATCTATTTTTCGTATTGGTGTTCTTTTCCAATAATTAAAAGGTTCAATTTCGTTTATATAAAGCGATTTTCCCCTGAAAGTGCATTGTGTGAGTTTTGTAATGCTCCGGTCGGGATTTGGACCCGAGTCGAGGAATTGAGAGTCCCTTATGCTTGGCCGGACTACACCACCGGAGCTTACAGGGGCAATGACAAATTGAATTTAATTCTTTGCGGCGAGAAGATCAAGCCTTGTATCTCAAACTAATTTGGATGGTATCTTTCTTTCAGAAAAATGTATTGAAGCGAAACTATTGGCAGAAATACTTCATATTGGCCAGAATATCTTAGCCAACTCAACTATGACGGCCATAGCGATCCCGATATAAATGACAAGTTTAGGATCTAGCGCCGGACCTTTGATTTCCTCTTCCTCAAAGTATCGTATAAGTCCAGCTCCGGACTGAAAACCTTCATTCTTTTTCTCTGCCATCTCTAAAAGGTAAAGATAATCAAACAATTAATATTTTTCTATACCGGACTTGTGGACGATTTATTCCACATGTAAGAAGTACTTTAATGCCCAGACGGCTCACCGCGCTTCACTTTATGCTAATTGAAGAGTCTATGACATGAGCGTTTCCTGCAACTTTTAACGGGATCAAGCTATCACACATTCCTCTTAGGTTTTCCGATACTGTCTTTAGATCCTTTTTTTCAATCGGGACGAAAACATTGCTGCCTCCGGTAATTATATAGGTCATCCACGTCTCCGTTCTCAATTCCCTGACCTTGTTCATCAGCTTTCGCATCCTGTCATTTATAACTCTAACATTGACTTGTTCGAGTAAGTTGTGGTAATCATCCGTGTCTTTCATTGAAAGTTCAAATATAGACTTAATATCCTTTTCTTCTGAGTATTTTTTAAGGGTATTCGCTCTTTCTTTTGTTCTTTTAACACGTTCCGCGTATGCAGGATGTCTTACAGCGGATTCATGAATTGTGTCCGATGGATTACGCCGATCTCTGAAATTACACCCCAAGATGATATAATCTCTGAAACTTTCTGGCGGAAGAAGCACTTCAGTTGAGCATTCTTTCCCAGATGACCATGTGAGAGTCAAACCACCATGATAACTTCTTCCTACACTTTCTGAAATACCCCTTAATTCGTTTTCAAATTTCTCTGTATCAGCTACCCCACCAGAAAGCTGAACTATGTTAGCCCCGATTGCAGCTGCACCGGCGTCAGAACTTCCGCTCAGTATATTCCTATTATCTGATCGAAATGACACATTAATATTCTCTGAACTGAGATTCAAATGCTCAAAAATACTGCTCTTGTGATTGTTTATAATCGTGAAAGGAGATCTTTTTGAATCAGAATATTCCACAGGATTGCCATCAAGAAAACCTTCCTGTTTGCCATGATTTAAGTATACTATTGTATCAGTAAAAATTTCCGAATCAAGCCCGGTATAAGCTATACCAGCTGAGGTGTGCAAAGGGATTCTATTGTTCTTGTCTGATATCCCAGACAGCAATATAATTCCAATTGTTGGATAGGCAATTGCCTCAGAATATGCCAATGAGTCTTCTTTAATCAAGTGATACATGAACGGTACCTCAAATATGAATTTTCTTTGCCATTTATCCATGAATATCTGCTGGATATTTCTTATTTATAAGTGTAGTGCCCTTTAAAGACGCAAACCTGCGCACTTCACTAACTTTAATCGACATGTAAACTGACAAGGAAATCGCTGCGATTACCGTTATTCCGTTTATTTTCCACAATAGTTCAATGGGAATGATGTTTATGGCCAGCGTCATAAATGTCATCATGCATATTCTTGAAATTGTGGAAATTATGTTTATTCCTGCAAAAAATTTTCCAGAGACCTCATGTTGGATCCTGTTCATTACAAATGTGTTCCTGAGTATCCTGACAGAGGGATTACCTACGCCAAAAAATATGGGCTGCGAAATCATGAAGAATAAAAGTGGGCCCCCAAGGAAGCTAATATGTTCCCTAAGGCAAAGATTCCCATGAATATCCAGATCAACGGAAGATTTCTCTTGTATTTTGCAAACTTGGGTGCCATTAAACCTGAAAAAATAGCGAACAGTGCATAGAGAGATTCCACAATAGCAAGATCTGAAACCCCACCTCCGAGTTTGTAAATGTAAACAGGAGTAAGGTAGTTACCGGACATAAGACAAACGAAGGCAAAATTTAGAGTCGTTACGAACATCACGGAAGTTATATTTTCTCTAATGAAATGGAGCGTGGCTCTGTAACCACCTCGGGACGTTATTTTTGGGGAATTTTTCGCTGGCTTGCTTTTCTTAACTTCTTCTTTGATTCTGGAAAGTAGCAAGATAGACAGAAAAGATGTGACAATGGCGAATACAATAGCCCCCAAAAAGCCGACATAGATTATTATTGGGATCGTTAGAAATGCGCCAATCGCCTGTGGAATCTGACTCGTAACTTCTGCTATCCCATTGTTCCTCCCCATTTCCGATTCGGATGAGATAGATTGTTGAAGTGCTCTCTGAGCCGAAAAGACAACGCCCGTAATGACGTCTCCGAAAACTAGTAAACTCAGAAGAACAAATACGCTTCCTGACCCTAACATACTGGCTAAAAAGAAAGTGCCCAGAGCCAGTGAAATCATGCCAATCGCGCAGTATTTCAATACTGCCTTTCTCGGAAATTTGTCAATTGCAAAACCAAAAAATGGCTCAAGACCCAACTCTATAAAAAGAATTAAAATGCTGATCATCCCCAGATATTCTCTCTGTAGGTAGCCTGAAGCCAGCATGAAACTTGCAATTATGAATGCTGGGCCAAGACTTGTGAGACTTATCATTCTATAGATGGAATAATTAAAGAAATTCCCCTTGTAAAGCTGTGACTTATTGTATTCTTTCATTAACATTAAATGCCCATCTTTGACCATTTAATATATTTATCACTTTATAAACTATATAAATTTCCTAGTCGAGATCAGATTTCGTAGGGCTGCAGATTTGCCTCAATTTCCGTTGCTAACAAATTGCAGATATCAGGTTTATCCTTTGCCATTAAAATAAATACACACTTGCGATATTACATACGCTGGGAAAATTATGATGTCCAATAATGAAGAATCTGAAATGATGAAGTTACTTGGTATTAGAGACATTGACGATCTTTTTGCCGATGTTCCAGAAGGCATTAAAGGGAAAATCATTCGAATACCAAACGGGATTTCGGAAGACGAGTTGATAGGAGAAGCAAACCTGATCTCACATCTGAACAGGAACCATGAGTATTATAACTTCCTTGGTAACGGAATCTATGATCGAATTATACCGAGTTCAGTTGATGCCATTGTAGGTAGATCCGAGTTTGAAACTTCCTATACCCCCTATCAGGCGGAAATATCCCAGGGGATGCTTCAGTCCCTGTTTGAGTATCAGAGTATCGTATCTGATCTAACAGAAATGGATATGACAAATTCGTCCATGTACGATGGATACAGTGCGCTCGGCGAAGCAGTAAGAATGGCTTTCAGGATTAACGGAAAAAAGGAAGTACTGATTCCAGCAAACATGTACGATGACAAGGTCAAAGTTATTGAGAGCTACACGGAGGGCCTTGACATGAAGTTTGTGAGATATTCCCTAGATCATAACAGGGGATATGTGAATCTGGATGATATCCAGGAAAAAATGACAGACAATACAGCGGCCATTGTCTGTGAACTTCCAAACGCGTATGGAATTCTTGATGAAAATATTCCCAGAATCCAGGAGATAAAGAAAGATTCGGTACTAATATCGTATTATGATCCAATATCTCTGGGATCAGTTATTCCACCGGGCCAATATGGCACAGACATTGCGGTGTCCGAAGGACAACAGCTTGGATTACACCCAAATTTTGGTGGTCCCCTTCTAGGACTTTTCTCCTTTAAGAAGGAACACGTAAGGAGATCTCCGGGCAGAATTATCGGGGAGACTTTGGACACAAACGGTAAAAGAGCTTTTGTAATGACGTTACAGACCAGGGAACAGCACATACGCAGGGCAAAAGCGACAAGTAACATATGCACAAATCAAGCTCTGATGGCCCTCACTGCTCTCACGTATTTATCCATTGTAGGAAAGAATGGACTGAAAAAAATTGCAGACGCAACAGTTTCCGCCTCATCAAACCTGAAGAATCAGATGATTAAACACAACCTTATAGATCCGAATACAGTAACGGGTGTACCATTTTCTGATGTCCTCGTAAGCTTTAAAAAACAACAGAATGGCCTTCAGCAACAACTTGCAAAAAAGATGATACTTGGCGGTCTTGAAATGTCCAGATTAATAAATAAAAAGTACGACAGTATAAACAATGCCCATTTCTTTTCGGTAACAGAGCGCACCACAAAGGAACATATAGGAAAACTAATTGACACTCTGGAGGTGCTTTGATGTCGTATCAGCAAGCAAAGTATGATGAACCGCTTATATCAGAAATGTCCTCCTTGAACGACTATAAGCTTCCAAGCTATCTGAGCGAATCTAAAATGTTAATTCCGGAAGGATTGAAAAGAAAGTCTCTCAAATTGCCAGAGGTTGCTGAATATGATGTCGTCAGGCATTTTACACGGCTTTCCCAGATGAACTATTCCGTTGATCAGGGAATCTATCCGCTTGGATCATGCACGATGAAGTTCAACCCGAAATTCGCTGACAAGCTTTCTTCATTTCCGGGGCTTACCTCTGGACACCCACTAGAGGATGAAACAACAATTCAGGGATATCTGAAGATAATGTACGAACTTCAGGAATATCTCAAGGAGATATCTGACATGGATGCCATCACTCTACAACCGAGGGCAGGTGCTCATGGGGAATTTACTGGTGTCTTGATAATAAGAAACTATCTTAAGGATATTGGAGAACTAGAAAAACGGAGAGAAATCATAATACCGGATTCGGCTCATGGTACAAATCCTGCCTCTGCAAGCATGGGAGGGTTTGACGTTGTGGAGATTCCTTCTGGAAAGGATGGCACCGTTGATCTGGATGCTCTGAAGTTTGCACTGACGGAAAAAACCGCTGCGCTCATGATTACAAACCCGAATACACTTGGAATCTTTGAACATAACATCGTCGAAATAGCAAGGTTGGTTCACGAAAACGGCTCTCTTCTGTATTACGACGGAGCAAACTTGAATGCGATTATGGGTGTAACATCGCCAGGAAAGATGGGTTTTGACGTGGTTCACTTTAACCTCCATAAAACTTTTGGAACGCCGCATGGAGGTGGAGGTCCCGGTGCCGGCCCAATTGCGGTCAAGAAATTCCTGAAAGAATTCCTCCCAGTTCCAACAGTTTCTAAAAATGAGAAAAATTACTTCCTGGACTACTCCGCAAAAAAAACCATTGGCAAGGTCGGCTCCTATTACGGTTCCTTCAACACAATGCTCAGGGCATGGTCTTACATAAAGTATATGGGCGGAAATGGCCTTAAATCTGCATCGGAAAGAGCTGTGCTCAACTCCAATTATCTCGCGAAGAAACTTTCTGAAAGGTTTGAAATACCGTATGAAAAACTCAAGAAACATGAATTCGTCCTCTCAACTGAAAATACTGGGAAGCGGGCATTGGATCTTGCTAAATTCCTCATCGATAATGGAATACACGCACCAACCATATACTTCCCACTGATCGTACACGAAGCCATGATGATTGAGCCTACAGAAAGTGCATCTAAGAAGGATCTCGATGTTTTCGCAGAAATACTCGTGAGCGGGCTGGAACTGTCGCAGGACGAGATTTCTAAACTCCCAAAGAATCTTGCTGTTGGCAGGGTTGATGAAGTGAAAGCCGCGAGAGACATGAAAATAACATGGTCACTCTAGGAGCTTGAAACGTTCAGACGTGACAGAAACAAGGAACCTGTGATCCACATCTACGCCAATTCCAGGAGCATCGTTTGGCTCGATCAATCCATCTGACATTGTAAAAGGATTCTTCACAATATCCTTTTCGAAGTATCTGTCATTCGGCGAGGTGTCTCCGGGATAGTCAATAAACCGGCTTGAAGCGAGGGATACATTAAACGCCCGGCCAATGCCGGTTTCCAGCATTCCTCCAATCCAAACATGGATACCATGATCGTGCGAGTATTTCGCTATCTTCAATGATTCTGTAAATCCAGCGACCCTGCCGGGTTTTATATTTATAACCTTGCATGCGTTGATAGATATTGCCTTTCTTGCTTTGTCAAAAGAGGTTATCGATTCATCCAGGCAGATAGGTGTTGAGATTTTTGATGCAAGATATGAATGGTCAATCAGATCATCATAGGAAAGAGGCTGTTCGATATATTTGAGGTTGTATTTGTCCAGAGCTTTAAGGGAGTCCGTGTCATCGAGAGTGTAATCTGTATTCGCGTCAACACTCATTGGATATTCTCCAATAGTAGATCTTACAGATGAAACGATCTTTTCTTCCATACCTTTCCTGATCTTGACCTTTATCCTTTTGTATCCCTTCTTCACAGCATCCCTTGCCCGCTCCTTCATCGACTCCAACTCGTCCATCCCTATGGAAACCCCGACTTCTGCGCTTCCCTTTGTGTCTCCAATATATTTATAAAGCGGAATACCGGCTTCTTTCGAATAATAGTCCCAGAGCAGCATTTCTAATGCTCCCTTTGCCATGTTGTGGCCTTTGATCCAACCTGTCCTTTCAAGAAACTCTTTCGGTTCCGGAATGTCCTTGATGTTCTCTATCAGAAAATCCCTAATCACATGAATTGCCGTTTCATTATCCTCATAGCTATAGCCGGGAGATTCTTCCGTGACGGATTCAGAATAAGCAGTTGTGCCATCCTTGTTAAGTTCAAAAATCAATGCGTCCCTAAACTTTTGTGTTCCAAAGCTCGTAGTGAACGGAACAATTAATGGAAGTGATACACGATAACAATTTAGTTCCATATAAATGTTAACAGATTGTATCTATTATTCTTTTTCATCTTTAGTATCGAACAGTGAGCCAGGATGATGGACGGACTTAGATACTTTTTTAAGCGTGAATGTAATAAAAAAATATGAATATGAAAAGATTTGGTAAGACTGGAGCCCTGGTCAGCGAGTTGTGCCTTGGAACAATGACTTTCGGATGGCAGACTGATGAGGACGCTGCCATGAAGATTATGACAAAATTTGCCGAAGAAAAAGGCAATTTTATCGATACAGCCAACGTTTATTCTTCGGGACGTTCCGAGCAGATAATAGGGAAATGGCTAGCAGAGAACAACAGGGAAGAGATATTTGTTGCAACAAAGGTTAGGTTCAGAACAGCAGATCACCCCAACGGAGTCGGCCTATCAAGGAAGCATATACTTCATTCAATCAGGGAGAGCCTGCAGAGATTGAACACAGATTACGTAGATCTCCTTCAAATTCATGCATGGGATCCCCTTACACCTCTTGAGGAAACTCTGAGAACACTGAATACAATTGTTGAAGATGGACTGGCAAGGTACATTGGCGCCAGCAACTTCAGGGCCTGGCAATTCGAAAAAGCGTTGCAGATATGCCGATCGAATGGATGGAATGAACCCGTGAGTTTACAGCCAAATTACAACTTGCTTACGAGGGCGGTTGAGTTCGAACTTCTTCCAATGGCCCATGCGGATGAGATAGCCGTGCTACCATGGAGTCCTCTTGCAGGAGGCATTCTTTCTGGTAAATACAGAAACGGTATTAGGAATGCACCGAAGGGTACACGTATCGGGGACTCTTCGGCTCCAGAGAATTATAGCAGATTCGATAATGAAAGAACCGAAAGGGTTCTTTCAGTACTGGAGAAAATAAGCCAGGAGACTGGCAAATCGATTCCACAGATTTCATTGAACTGGCTCCTCTCCAATAAGGACATAACTTCTCCAATAATTGGTGTAAGAACAATAGATCAACTTGCGGATAATCTCGGATCAACGGGCTGGTCATTGAATGAGACTCAGATAAGAGAACTGAATAATGCAAGTGAACTGGGCGTTACTTATCCATATGATCAACGTGCAGAGGATCAACAGACAAGAGACCGGATTCTGTAAAACCTTGATTTAATAAACCATAATTCTATTTTTTACTTGCCAGTTCACGAAAGAGCGCACCAACATTAGCGGGGCGTATGGTCTCGAATTCGGAAGGCCTATCTATCGTACCCATATATATTCCGTGAACCTCTCGAACGTACTTACCATTCTTCACACCACCCCCAAACGGTGAGAAAACTATGAAGTCGTCAGCCCTTGATGTCATGCTCCTTATGGAAGAATCCACAAGTTCATAGAGATGACACTTGTTCTGTTCCCCATTGGACATCAAGCGATCGATTGCATTTATTGAGGCGATAACATTGTTGTCTGGCAACAGTTCAGAAACCATCTGCTTCACATCGTCTATCTCTTTCTCTGCCGACACTTGCGCCGAATAATGCATGCTCGCGAGACCAAGGGATGGATCGGTTATTGGTATGTTAACAAGTTTTGATTTCGTATCCATGACAAGAGGCAACTCGTCATTTGATGCAGCAATGAAACTGTTGCCCGTTACATCTTTCATCTTTAGTACAGATAGCCAAGCAGGCGACGGATGCAAGGAGTCTCTGTTCAGGACAACTCCGCGGTATGTAGCTCCGAACAACGAAAGAAGAAACTTGGGATTGCATTCCATAAAACTTGAATAGCTCAAACCATTAATTCCAAGAAGTAAATTCCCCATAACGATCACGCCACATTTTTCTTGATCCATCTCTCCAGATTACCTTTTGAAGTTACTCCGATTACCTGGTCGACTTCCTTTCCGTCTTTAAAAAGCATAATAGTAGGTAAACTCATAACGCTGTACTTATTTGCCGTATTCTCATTGTTTTGGGAATCTAGCTTTCCGAATGAGACAGAAGAAATCTCCTCAGCAAGCTGATCGATTACCGGCGAAAGAATCAGGCATGGGGCACACCATTCGGCCCAGAAATCAATCACCACGAATTTATGAGTTTTTGTAAATTCATCAAAGGTTTGATCACTTAATTCCGTTACTTTCCCGTCTTCGTTATTCTGCATGATTCAGGGTATTGCATGATAAAACTTATTCTTTTTCGATCGCTCAGTTAATTATGCTTTCAGCACAAAGTTGAAATGATAAATTTCTCCTAGAACTGAAGACGTCTTGGATAATTTTCCTTGATTTATTTGAGATGCATTAGGTAGAGGGGAGATTTTTCTTACTAACACTGTAAAGATTGTTTTCTCACTTGGTATTCTGCTGAGAAAATAAAAAATAGATGCTTTGTTTACCCTGTTCTATTTGAAGTTTTTTTCTTTAAATTTTCAATGAGCCTGCAGCACCGTAGAATACATTTTATTGTCATTGGCGATATTCTCCTGTGAATATAGATATCGTAAACGATCCTGATGAGCTGAGGAATGTACTTCCAATTGTTCAGTCAGCATGGGGAATGCAAAATGCAGATCAACTTGTTAAAGACACACTGACCGCGATGAAATTCCACGGCGGTGTTGTTCTCATGGCGAAGGAAAACGGCAAGGTTATAGGAATAAATTTCAGTTTTCCGGGATATAAAAATGACCAGGTCTACCTGTATTCTCACATGACGGGAGTACTCGAAGAGAAGAAATACAATGGAACCGGATTCAAGCTGAAAAAGGCTCAGGAAGAGTGGGCCAAAAATAATGGTTACCGGCTGATAGTGTGGACGTTTGATCCATTAATGTCACTTAATGCGAATTTTAATATACATAAGATCGGGGCAATATCCAGGAAATATCTGCGCAACTTTTACGGAAACATGGAAGATTCGCTTAACTTTGGCCTGCCAACCGATCGTTTTATCGCTGAAAGATGGCTCTCCATGAACCCTATAAGGACTAGGACGCCAGATCTTATTATTGATCCCATGTCAATAGATCCACTTAAATTATCAGTTTCTAGTGATGTGGTTGGTGTTCGGATTCCATCCAATTTTGTTGAATTGAAGAAGAATTCTCGGGATATATCCTCATTGTTCAGAAAAAACAGTGCCTTAATCTTCGAATCACTTTTTGATTTCGGATTTATAGTTGTGGATTACGATAAAGAAAAAGCATATTACACCCTGTCAAGGGAGAAGAGTGTAACAGAGAATGTTCCAGCAAAGATTTTTTAGATAACTCTGTATCGTTTCAGCGATGCTTCGTAAATTTCTCCATCGGACCCAAGCTCGTTGAGAATTTCGTCTACCTTATTCTCCTCGAATCCAAGAAGTTTCGAGGCTGCAGCTATATCCTCATACCTGCATCCCTTTCCATTTTCATCATTCTGTTTTATGTAGTTAATTATTGCCTCCTTCATCCTCAGCTCTTCATCGTCTTTCTTTTCGGGAGCAGGTGAAGAAGCAATTACACGCTCAAAGTTCTGAATATCGTAATCCGGATAGTTTTTCAACGATCTCAGAGCGCAATCAGCTTCGTACGGAGAATATCCCTTGCCTATCAGCGCTTCGCGGCTTGATTCAGGTTCCTTTCCCGCCTCTCTTATGGCGTATATCTTTCGTGTAGCTATATATCTGGCCCTGGAACTCCAGAATTTTTGCGTTATATCGCCGGACTTCTCAATCAACTCAGGAGATATGCTGAAATATATCTTATCCTCATTTCCGAATGAACTGACACGCCCCATGACAATAACCGATTCGTTTATCTGAAACTCATTGAGCTCATCCCTGCCAGGCCTGTTGAAGTCGTTATTAAAAGCAGAGAGGTAGAAGTTACCTGTTCCATCTGAAATTGTAAGTTTTGCCATATCGTCCTGGACACTTTTCTGGGATATGATCCCGTTGATCAGGACACGCCTAACCCTAGTTCCAAGTGGAGTTATTACAACCGGCTTTGCATTTGCCCATTCATCATTTTTCTCTGTTACTTTTGAATCCCTAAGTTCAAGGGCAAAAATCCAATTAGATACTTCTCGCTTCTGTGAGATCATATAATTTCCTCGTCCTCAAACATCTGCACGATCCTTAAATCGTCTTCGGACATCTGCTTTATTGTTCTGACCCTAAATGCCATAGAATCATTATTTTTTACAAAGTCGCCACTGATAATAACCGGTTTCACAAGGAGCGTTTCATTAAGCTTCTTGATCACCTGGCTGGTCGTGATATTTTGTGTCTCCAGAGGATCAGGAGTCAGACCAAGGACACCGCCCAGAGGGGATTTACCGGAGGTACAGTGAACGTATCCTGTCCCGTCCTCGGCAGTAAAATACGCAAATAGGTCTTTGTAGAAACCATCATTTGGATGCTCTTCACACGCGTCATCGTCAATTTTTCTGTTGCACGTTTTGCATCGTTTTATTATACCGCTCTTCGGTCCAATGTTTACTATAACAGCAGCAATGGAAACGCCGCTGATGGGAGATTTAACGTCCGAAATATTTGACAGTCTGATTCCAATCTTGAAGTCAAGATCAGCATGCTCCACCTGCGTCTTATCGCTGATAGTTAGGCGTAGTCGTCCATTATACTCAGACACTTTGGCTCCCACTATCTTTACTGTCTCGCCTTCCTCCAGTTTCCTGCTGAAAGAAGTGACTCTGATGACTGCAGTGTCATCTTCAAGATTACCATAATAGAGCGTGATCTTTTCTCCATTCTTCTCCTTCTCCTTTTCGATGACACCTGAAATCTTTCCTTTGACCGTGACAAAAGGTTCTTTCAAACTCAGATCCCTAATCTTTTTTTCTGAATATGATCTCTTAACTTCAATATCCGTTCCGGGTTTCATTACAACTTGGGATCTCGCGTCAATATTGAGGCGAATTGTGCCGTTATATTCTCTGGCAGACGCGTGTTCAATCTCTATAACATCTCCTGCCCTTAAAGATGAAGAAAAGGTCCAAGCAGTAAATTGGATCGTTCCTGTTTCGTCACCAAGTATACCATAATAATACACGGACTCCCCTTTATCATTCTTTAGAGTTTTTTGCTGAAGGGATAATATCTTGGTGATCAAGGACACGTCGGATGATACGGCATCTATACTTGAAATTTTTAAAAAGCTCTGCTTCTCACTCATCCGTACATTTCACCTGGCATTTTCTTTTCCTGGCTTCCTACTATCTGGTCAATAACACTCTGAGCCTGATCAGCTGTTAACCCCATCTTTTCTGTAAGATATTGCTTTATATCATCTTTGCTCTTTCCCTGCTTCAGCATATCCTTTACCATGAGAACCATTCGCTCAACAATACCGGCCTGGAACTCATCCTCAAGTTTGAGGGCCTTTACCATAAGATAAAGAGAAGAGAGAAGAGTACTCAACCCCACGTTAAGTTCATTTTTTGAGAGTTCATCCAGTTCAAGATCAACTCTGCTGACGACCTCTTCATTCATCCCGTCAAGCATGAATTTTACTAGATCAAGCTGCCTGTTGAGCAATAGGAGGGTCCTGTAAATGCTCAACCTTTCCTGATTCTCGAGAACAGCTGTTTCTATGCCTGTTTTCAGGAATATCCTCATAATATCATTTTCAAATATGAGGTACACGGAAAATGGTACTTTGTCATTTTCTAAAATAGCATACTTTTGAAATTGCTGTATCTTCCAGGGTACATCAACAAGGTTGCCAGATTTTTCGTCCCCACCAGACAACCAACTTAAAACTTCCTGCTGTGTCACAGTCATGGACATCAGATTGCTTTTGTTCATATATTATTTTTCTATCTCGATCAATTTTGTTTCGAAAATACTGATCTTTGAAAAATGAAAAAGTTCAATTAAAATAAATTTATAAAATAATTAATTAGGGAATGATAATGCTCTGTTTGTCCGCTTAGAACATTCCCTTTTTCTTTATTGCGGCATTTATTTTCTGCAACAGATCTGGCGTTACTTCATTTATGCCATGAGATGCCTTGGCATGAGCCTGTATAACCGGCAGAAGTTCTTCTTTTGTGTCAGCCTGTACTTCGAATGCGTCTTTCATTCCTATATCCTTGCATTTAAACACATATGTCATGTTTATCAATCTACTTATCTAGGAATAGTATATCAACTTATGACCTCATATGTGTGCTTTTTTTATAATTTTTCAGTAACGTAATCCTGAACCACCTTTTTAGTAGCCCGCCTTAATGTTTCCTGAAGTGTTTTCGTGGAGATCCCTATTTTTTCAGCTAAATCTGTGAGGCTTATCTTACGATCAGAATCAAAATAACCTTCCCTGAACGCTAACAGAAGCAATTCTCTTTGCCTCATTGTCAAGCTTGTTCCCGCAGTGTTATCATTTCCTTCGTACACGACGAACTTTTCCCGAGTGTCTTCAAGCATGGTTCCCAGCTTTGGTACAAGTCTGCTGTCTGGAAGAAAAAGTTTGTAAATGAGGCCACCAGAATCTGATGGCTTGACACTAATTGGAATAGCTTGTATCGTTGAAATTACCTTGCAAATTGTGCAGCTGTGAGCCTCTATCCAGAAATTGTGCCTTGATACTGCCTTTACGAATGTTGCATTTTTTTTGAGATCCGATCTCAAGCCTTCAGTAAGTTTCTCCATCCATACAAGGTGGTTTGTCGATTCAATCCCTGCATTGAGCTGTTCTATCTCGAATTCCGATCTAGAATTAATCAATGGGGTAAGGATGGGACAATTTGGTTCTAGGGCTCGAACATAGGTTTCGATGATTTCTCCGTGCTTCTTCACTGCATGAAGTATTTAGTTCTTGGATTAAAGCTTAATCCTGTCTGTTGGGAAAAAAGGTTAACAATTGGCTCCAAGAACCTCGTTGCCTGAAATACTGATAATAAGGGCTAAGCTACATAAAAACTATAGACAATATATTTTATATACATAATGTTTAAATCAATTTGGCAAATCAAACTAACGTGATAACTCTAATTTTCGTGAGGCACGGTGCTTCTGAGCCCTCTGTTGAGGGTGAGTCTGATGAGGCCAGAAAACTGGTAAAGCGTGGAATCAAACAAATGAAGCGCGTTGCTGAGTTGCTCGATGACATTAATGTTACTGTTGATAGGGTATTTTCCAGTCGTTTCCTGAGAGCATACCAGTCGGCTGATGTGATCTGCGATGAACTGAAACTCGATGTAAAAATAGAGACTATTCCGGAACTGGAGCCGGGGAGAAAACCCTTGGAGTTTATAAACAGAATCAAGGAATTTGACAACCTGTCCTGCCTCGTTGTTTCGCATGAACCTTTGATTTCTAAACTACTAAAAGCTATCACTGGCGCGAACATTGAAACGAGCAAAGGTAGCCTTGTTCTATTGAGCTATAATCCTTCCGACGGAGAGAGCCTAGTCAAACTTGTCATAGACCAGAAAGTTCTTCAGAGATAGATGTATGATTAAAGCAGTAATTGATGCAGGATATAATTCATTCAGGTTGTGTACATACGATTTCTATGAAAACAAAACATTCAAGATAAGGCGGTCCGTAAAAGAATTTGTACGAATTGGGGCCGGAGTTGAAAGTGGGTCAGCGATCTCAGAGAAAAAAATCGATAATGCTATCTCTACATTGAGCAGATTTCAAAGCATCGTTCAATTAGAGAATATTTCAGATACAGTTGCTGTTGGCACCAGTGCTTTCAGATATGCGTCAAATTCAGATTATATCGTTGATAAGATACTTTCAGAAACAGGCATAAAGATAAATGTTGTTTCCGGAGAAGAGGAGGGAAAATTCGCTGCTCTGGGGACGATTAATACCCTGCCAATAAAAGATGCCATGATATTTGATCTTGGTGGCGGTTCGTTAGAAGTTGCAACCGTTAAGAATGGCAGAATTGGAAAAGTGAAACTGTATGGCCTGGGTGCCCTTAAGCTCAAGAAGTTTGAAAAGGATGAAAAGAAACTTAGAAAAGAAATCAGAAAACAACTAGAAAATATATATCTGCCTCGAGGAAAACAAATTGTTGGAACTGGCGGCAATGTTAGGGCCCTGGCAAAAATAGATCTTAATTCTCGCAAATACCCATTGCTATCATTCCACGGATATTCACTACCCATTCAGCGTATCTCAAAGCATGCTAGACATCTTTTATCTATTGATCCAGAAGATAGAAGAAATATTTCTGGGGTGAACAAAGATCGATCCGCAACTGTACACGTTGCGGCTGTTGTAATAGATGAATTCATGAAATATGCCGAATCAAAGGAATTAATGGTGTCATCATACGGAATGCGCGAAGGAGTCCTCACTGGAACTGAGATTGATCGAAAGACCTTGAGAAGAGACTGGCTTGAGAATATAGCCCTGAATCTCAATTTGCACATCTCACCCGCCATTTACGACAGCATAGCAGATGATTCGACCAGATACGGAAAAATCACACCTTATCTTGCCGCTTCTTCTTTTATTGCACTAACGCTAAAGGAGTTCGGCTTCTTGAACCCATATGAAATGGGTTTCAACTTTGTCAAGCATTCCGTTATGCCAGGATTCACATCTGAGGAAAGCCTGATAGTAGCGGCCATATTGGGTTCCACCACATCGAAACCTGACAGAAACATCCTGAATTTTGCTAGCGACAAATTTTCTGCTCGCGACTTGCTCCAGGCAGCTAAAGAGATGAAGTCGATTACGAGCAAAAACTATTCGGGCAGGACAATATGAAAGGGAAACTTTTTGCGTTTGAAGGTATGGATGGTTCTGGGAAATCCAGCCAATCCGCTTTGTTGAGAGACTGGATAGCCCAATCCAGAGATGCCTATCTTACAGAATGGAATTCATCCGAATGGGTACATGACATAATAAAAGAATCAAAGAAGAAGGAATTATTGACTCCTATAACTTTCAGTTTGATACACGCCACTGATTTTTGTGATCGTTACGAAAAGTTTGTCTTGCCACTAATGAGGATTGGATATGTTATAATAGCAGATAGGTACATTTACACGGCCTATGCGAGAGACAAGGCAAGAGGTGTGGATAGTAAGTGGATAAGAGAGCTTTATTCATTTGCAGCAAAACCTGACATTACATTTTATATTCGGGTGAAGCCTGAGGTCGCCTATAGCAGAATAAAATCGCAACGGCAGCAGATAAACCCACAAGAATCTGGCCATGATATTTTTCCGGATCTCGACCAGAGAAATGGATTCTTAAAGTATCAGTCTATGATTCTAGAAACTTATGATGAAATAGCTGAAGAAAATAACTTCGTGATTATCGATGGAACACGGACACCGAGAGAAGTCCAAATGGAAATAAGGAGTAACATACGAGGGATTTTATGAATAGAGGAAAACTGATTTCAATAGAAGGAATAGATGGCTCCGGAAGAACAATTCACTCTCAGGATTTGAAAAAATATCTTGAAGGTCAGGGTTATGGAGTATTGGCCTTTGGGTTGCAAATGTCCAAACTCATCGGAGAACGCATAACAAAAATGAAAAAGGAGATGATATTCAGGAGAAGGACCTTGTTTCTCTCGTACGTTACGGATCTTGCTGATCAGGTAGAACTTTCAATAAGATCCGGCGTGGAATCAGGTTTTATGGCAATTGCAGACGGTTACACCCTTTCTCTTAAGACCTGGGGTGCTGCAAGGGGCCTAGAGGACACATGGATGTCAGATGTTCTATCGATACTACCTGAACCTGACATCAAGGTTGTACTCGTGTCATCTCCTGATGAAATAATGAGGAGGCTAATATCAAAAAGGGGGTTTCTGGATCCGCTAGAAGCTGGAATGGATGTGCTCACAAAATGGGACGTTTATGAATCATATAGAAATTACATAAATGTTTTTCAGAATACTATTAAGACAGCTTTTCCAAAAGAAAAATATATCATAACTGACAGCAATTTTGAAGATGTTAGATTAGAACTTATAAGATATGTGGAGAGTAAGCTTGAGGCCTGAAGATTATGCCAACACTGCGTTGAGCAATTTCCTCTCTATCAATGAATACACTGTGGAAAAAATCCACGATGAACGTGTCGAACTCAGAAAATATTTTACGGTCCTGCAAACCTTGTATCCTCTTCATAAAAATGCCAGGGTAGTGCATGAAACTGGCAAGATCTTGAAACTTCTCGGTGAGATCCGAAATTATGACTTAACGGATCCAAAAGCTGATCTCAGTAAGAGGGAGCAGTTGCTGTCTCCTGTGATGAGCAAAAAAAGGACATTTCGTGTATACTACCTTCCGGTGCTTTATGGCTCAAGGTTGCTACTTTTCAGTGAGCTTACCAGGATTCTCAATATCCTCATGAAGCCAGATAGGAATTTTCACTTATACCGGAAGCTTATAAGAAAATCTAGATTCATTTCAGAGAGTCTAGATCACGATGCGACGGTATTAAAGAATATTGCAAAAGAACTTGGAGAACAGCTGGACGAAAATATGATCTCTTTAAAGAAAATAGGAAGAGAAAATCTTGATGAAGGTAAATTCATGCTTCAAGTTGAAGAAGCGGCCAACGGGCTCAAGGATATAATTGAACATTCGGAATTCTATTTTAAGATCGAACCGTGATATAATTTTTTCAGTAATTTCGTGTTCTATTGTTTGGGCTATAAAAGGAAACGTTTGCCTGTTTTATAGTTTTAAAAAATAATGGATTACTTATTTTCCAACATGCTAATTGAGGGATACTTTAAATCTCGAAAAAAGTTGCTAACCTCTTAGATTTGTCCGTAAAACTATGGCGTTTTGGACATTCCTTCGGGGAAAAGAAAGCTCATAAAAAAAGCTTTAAAGAAAAAGGCATATACAGGCAACTTGATTGAAATTGCTATTCTTTTGGCAGCTTTCGGAATAACTTTGTTAGAAATGTCTGAAGCATCTGCTGTCGGTGTTGCACTTTATGCAGAGACTAGAACCGCAGAACCATTCTACGCTGTCTCTTTAGGAGTCATTACTGTACTTGTTCCAACGGCATTTATCGGTAATTATATTGCCCTTCTACCAATTTTCTATGTGAGACTTGTTTCCGCGACTTTGCTTTTGTATTTTGGCTTGAGGCTAATGAGAAGCGCAAAAAGATCAATGAGGTACCAGCGTCTCGGATTTCCGACAAAGAAGGAAGAGAAGGAACACGGCATCCTTATTACCGCTTACTCTGTTGGTGTTGTGGAAGCATTTGAAGCGGCAATAGTGCTCGTAGCACTTTTTCCCCAGAATTATTATTATACCCTAACTGGCCTTATATTGGGCTTGATTGCCGTGGTCATAGCGGTTTATGTCTTGAGATCTCAAGTCAGAAAAGTGAAACAAGCCGACGTGAAGGTTGCTGTTTCGGCAATTCTTCTGTCGTTCGCCACGTTCTGGTACATTGAAGCAGTTCGCCAGATATCGGATTTGTTTATTTTACTCTTCTTCGCCATATTCTTTGGAATAGTTTATTATTACGCAACGTACAATATTCCCAAGAAAAAGATTACAGCAAGATAAATTGCAGCTTCTTAACGGGATATTATTTTTTTAAGAAATATTTAAATATACTACGCCACTTAAGAAACGTGGTATCCAAAAAAAGCAAGATAGTTGTCGCAGGAGTCGCAGTAGTTGTTGTCATATTGGTAGTAGTGATGGTTTATGGTTTTGTTGTGAATCAACCTCACTTCGGCGTACCAAGCAAAAATCAAGTTAATTCCGAAACCCATCAGGACTTTAAGAACACAAGTACTTCTGAAACTAATAGTTCAAGAAACAGCACATTCAACTTCACTGGGATTGTCAGTTCAGAATATGTAACGTTCACGAACAGCAGTAATGGTTCTTCCATAAGTTTGCTCGAGTACCACTTTTCATCTTCGTCTAAAGCTGCAACAGCATATTCTGATGTACTGGGGATCTTTGACGTAATTTCCTTGTATACCAAGATTGCAGTAAATTCAACGCATGGCATTTTCCAATATTCTGGCTTTTCTCTCTTAGGTGTTACTCTTTTGTTCGCACATTCTGGTTCCTATGCTGTTTTTCTGATCTCTTACGGAGTTCCACTTTCAGGAGCGCAGGCAACTTTTAACACTACACTTTCAAGCATGACATCATTTAACATCTGACATTCCTATTACACCAATACAACACGCTGGTTCTTCGAATTAGTTTGTCTTCAATTTTAAATGAACATTACAATATTTCTCTAAGCGAGGTTTTATTAACATCTGACCTAATTGTTTATACGGTAACCATATGCTAAGTTCTTTGTTGAAAATGTAACTGATGCGGTAACAGTAACCACATATGTATAAGTGTATTTTGTTTTACATGAATAAAAAAGCAAGAATTTTATACGCTGTAGTCGTAGCTGTTAGTTGATCAGAGACGGGAAATATTGATAGTGTACATGGTTTGCTGTGATTTCCAAAAGATCCTGTATATCCCAGATTCTCGTCCATATTAATGAAATGCTTATCGCTTCTATAGACAACTTTACCTATTTTTAGAGATCTTATAAAATAGATTTACAGTGGATACTAATAAACCCAAGATATACATTTATATATCTTAGGTTAATTGCTAGGCATGAAATTACCTATTGCAAAGCAACTAAAAAAGCAATCTCAGGTTCAGGTTGCCTTTCTTCAGGACGAAATCATGGACATTCTCTATTCGCTTACAGATGAGTTAATTTTTCATGGGGGAACAGCCATATGGAGGTGCTACAATGGTAAAAGATTTTCCGAGGATCTTGATTTTTATTCTCGTTCTTTTCCAAGAATCTTGACTAAATTTCAGAAATCAGTTATGTCTCACGGTTTGTCGGTCTTAAAGATTAAAGATACTGGAAATGTAATATTTTCAAGTATAAAGAACAATAACGCAATTGTAGGAGTCGAGGTCAACCACGTATTCAATGCGACAGGCAACCAGATAGCATATGAACTCACAGATGGAAGCCATATTGAGGTCTTAAGTCTGACAGCTGACCAGTTTATAGAAGAGAAGATGCTGGCTTATGCTGATCGTCGTTACATAAGGGACATTTATGATATTTACCACCTTTCAACCAATTATGAATTGCAGGCTTCGACTCGGCTGAATCTTATGGAATTCCTCTCCAACTTGCCGTCACCCATTGATGAGCACGTACTGCGGACACTTGTTTACACTGGGCTGGCTCCTACCTTTGAAAACATGATAAGAGAAATGAAGAGGCATATTAGATGAAATTCATGAAGGAATTTGTTTCCAGGTTCTCCTCTAAACCAGTCTTCTCTTCTTACGAAGCCAGAAATTTCTTCACTTACAGGCATGGTCCAGAAGGTTACTACAAGCTGGTGCTGAATAATCTTGTGAGATCAGGAAGATTATACAGGATCACTAGGGGTCAATATTCTTTCTACGATGAGATTCAGTATGTGGGATTTGCCTTCAAACCATTTTATTATGGATTACAGGATGCGTTATCTATCCGGAATCTATGGGAGCAAGAAACAAATCCAATCATAATTACGCCCAGACGCGTAAGAAGCGGTATACGAACTTTTCTGGGAAGGAATTATCTGTTACGGTGGATAGAGAGAAGCATGTTTTTTGGTTACTCTTTTGTTGAATATGGCGGTTTCTTCATTCCTGTTGCAGATCCGGAAAAGATCCTAATTGATATGGTGTATTATCATGAGTTTTTGCCTGAGGAAGTTAAAAACGAGATTTTGAGGGCTGTTAACAAAGAGAAACTCCAGGAGTATATTCTCATGCTTCCTGAGTACTTGAGGAAACGAGTCAATGCACTCGCAGAGACTGAAAAATTAGGAACAGAAACAACAGCTGAATGAATATGCAGCAGGAATAGGCTACTGGTTGGTCAATGAATAAACATTTGATGAAATTATACGGATAAATCCATACTAGCTCTTCGCAAAGGATCATTTGTTAACTAATATCCACTGAATGCAAATTCACACCTTTTTTCATCTTACGTATAAATTCTTATAAGATGTCTCATCTTTCAAGAACTGACGATTTTCATTATCCCCCTGGTCTTTTCTCAAGCCTTCACATTTGACATCCGTTCCTGAAATATTATGCACTGCTATGCATCTGTTTTTCTATCCATTCTCTTCTAAAATCCTCATTCATAATTGCAGTTAAGGAAACTTGTTATAGGGTGCTTCGTGACAGTCTGAAATATCTGGGGTAACTTTGAAAGATTCATCACATGTACCTGGAAACCCATGTTTATCAGTGCAATCGCCCAATCAAATTTACCCATTTTCGGCCATTTAATGTTTACCGCCCCCATGCATTTTCATGCTGGAGATGGTAAATGCGCTTACCGTACTCTGCAAGATCATTCTCTTTTCCTTAGTACCTTATTGTACTGAGATTGTATACTATACAGAATGAACCGAAATCCTTTACGATCCGTAACAATTTCTATTGGTAATTGAATAAATTTCTTGTGCCGGTCAATAAGCCGTTGGAGGGATTCGAACCCCCGACCTGCTGATTACGAATCAGCTGCTCAACCAGCTAAGCTACAACGGCCTAAATCTGTCTAGTTAAATGGCATCTGTGGATAAATAAATATGTGGTTGGTATTACATTTTGTCACGTTACATCATAATAAAGTGCCAGCCCAGAAGGAATCTTTGGAAAGAAATATGTAGATTTGCGAGGCAACTGTACGCCCTTATCCATTAAGGCGAACAGTTTTTTCTTGTCCCACTGCGGCATTATGACTGCAAAACCACTGTTTCCGTCATCAACAAGCTCTTTGGCTTCACTCTCGTCGCCGGTATAATAAACGTCCGTAAGTATTGTCGATTCATCAATTTCAAGAATCTTTCTAATAAGAACTCGATCTATAAGTAATGGATTTGAAGCCTCATATGCTTCTATATCGTCTATGCCGGCTTCATTGTACGATTTATCTTTAGGTCTTAATGAATGGTATTTCCCATCATAGAGAACAACGGTCTTTGCATCATTTGCATTATCTATTTCAGAAACTTCAAAATAGTCTCTAATGCGAGCCATATAATCTCTCAAACTGTGGCCAGAAGATATCACCCTGTGAATCCCAAGAATGAGAAGCGAATCCTGATCCGCGGGTTCAACGTATGAAAGACTGAATTTCCAGAAGTCTTTGTTCCGTTGATCCTCTTCGTAAAGCTCTCTTGTCGCCTGGAGCCTGTGATGGCCATCCGCGACGATAGCCCTTGAACTGGAAACTGAAGATAATATCTCACTGATTCTTTCTTTATCTTCCACAAGGTATACGTAGTTCATTACCCCTTTCGGCTCCTCAACAGAGTTCTGAAAATGTGTAGATTCTGTGTACCTCTTTAATTTGTCAAGAAGATCTCCTTTCTCGGATAGGAGAAATATGGGCTCAAGCTGACATTTTGTCAACTTCATTAAGTCTTTCCTTTCACCGACATATTTTCCAAAAGTGTGTTCATGCGTTAAAATATCTTCGTCTGGCGGTGAAGTTTGTACAGGGGCCATCACACTGAATCGTTTCATTTTCTTTCCATTGTATTCAAACTCTTGCATAATTACAATCAAGAGTTCCTTCGGGTACCGGTAAAGAACTCCCCTAGATATCCACTCATTAAAGAGATCGGAACCAATAGCATTGGTAACCGGAAGCGTTATGTGTGTAATGTTAAATGGAAATTTCTTTAACTCGACTTCCTCGTCCTTACTGATCACGTCATAAGGAGGAGAAATTGACTTTTGCCACTGCGTGTTGAAAAATAATGGCCTAAAAGATATGATGTTCATCAATCTGACCTCAGTATCTTTCGCAAATGATCCAGGTCATTCGAATACCCGGCTTCACCAAGTGGGGTCTCGAAGACAAAAGATTTTGGTCGGAGCCTTTTATCATTGACAAAATTAGCAAAACCTTCGTCGCCTATTCTGCCTTTTCCAATCTGCTCATGCCTGTCCAACCGATCTCCTTTTCCATTTTTAGAATCATTTAGATGAAAACCGTATAACTTATTCAAGCCAATAATAGAGTCGAACTGATCCATTGTCTCGTTGTAACCCGCTTCTGATTTTATATCATATCCGGCGGCCCAGGCATGGCACGTATCAATGCACACCCCGATCCTGTCTTTCATCTCGACTCCCCCAATAATTCCAGAAAGCTCCTCAAATGTCCTGCCCACTGTGTTCCCCTGACCAGCCGAATTTTCAAGAAGTATTATACATTTTTGCTCCTCTGAGATCGCGTTGTTAAGGTTTTCAATAATATTTTTAATCGCAACGTTTGGCTCAGAATCGAATGACGATCCGGGGTGAATCACGAGATAGCTTATACCGAGCTGATCCGCCCTTCTTATCTCTTCTTCAAATCCCACCTCAACCTTTGCCCTGAGGTCTCTCTTGGACGTGCCAAGATTCAGGAGGTAGGAGGCATGAACCATTATCCCCTGTTGGGATCTCTTCTTAACCTCTGCATGGAATTTTTCAATTTCATTAGGATCGAGAGGTTTGCTCTTCCACTGCATCTGATTTTTCGAGAATATTTGAAATGTCCGAAAACCGAAGACACTGGCCCTTTCTGGTGAAAGTGATACACCTCCCGAAGTGGATATGTGTCCTCCTATTAGCATAATGTCGGTGATATCTTTCAAACCCTACACCGTCTTTGGCGTTTCGCCGTTCATCATCATGTTCACAAACTGGAAAACATGCGCCACAAGAGCGGGATTATCGGAATAACCACATGCATCCATTTCAGGAGCGGCAAGCATAGCTCTCTCCTGATCACTTACTACATCGGTGGCGATAAGGCCTTCTTTTCTATAAACAGTTGATGGTGAGGGTACTCTCTTATTAGGCGGTGTAATGAAAATGATCTTGACCCCCCTCTTCACGGCATTCTCGATATTTTTCTTGAATGCTGTTCGAATGTCTCTTATCCTTGGTGTGCATATTATAAGTTCCCTCTCGGTCAGGTTTATCATTTCTTTAATTTTGTCATAAACTTTGTCCGTCCCATGAATCGTGTAGATCAGTTGCGGTTCCCCCTTTGATGGAAGAACGTCTTGAAGCGCTTTTAGCCTTCGGAACAGATCGTCAATTTTTTCAGTGAATTCGTTCCTAATTTTGTTCATGTCTTCTGGCTTGAACATCCTTGGCCGTCCCTGTGTCTCTTTTGCGAAACCCTTTTCGACCAGAGACTCCATCACCTTGTATGCAGATGTTCTTGGAATCTTAGCGGAATCTGCTACGGTATCTGCGTCAGCGATACCATGATAGACAAGCGCAGCAAAGCCCTGCGCCTCATAATACGACAGACCCAAAAGCCTCAGCAACTCAGAGATCTTTGAAAATTCATCGTTAGTAGTCTCCATAACTAATAATGCGATGTTAACATAAAGTTTTTTCTATGCAATTAATTTCATTAGAAGCTTTAGAATTACCTTTTAAACATATTTAACTTATTATTTCAGAATTGCGGGAAATAGTAGCTCTAAAAGCTACTAACAACGCTTTGAAAATTATTAAGAAACCGTAATAGCTATCCACAACATGAAAGAGCAGCTTTCTGAGATCCTTAAACTTGATAATTTTCTTAAGAATTTTGATATCGATATTGTTGAAGCTGTCCAAGGGTTTCTTAAACTTAAATTCCCATTGGAAAGGAATCTGCTTAGGCCTGGGGGGATAATGAACGGAGGTGCGATCATGAGTATAATGGATGCCGCCGGCGGACTGTCGGTAATGACATACGGGGAAGCAATAGATGAGCTCACTGTTAATATGACTGTAAATTTTCTACGTCCTGCCAAAGAAGGACCGGTGACCGTTACTTCACGTGTCGCCAAAGGTGGGAAAAAGATTTATTTTGTGAAGATGAAGCTTTATGACGGAAAGGGAAATCTTTGTGCTTATGCAACAGGAAACTGGCTTATAAGGAGACTTGAAAATGACGACTGAAACAGGATACGAAGGATCCTTGAAAGACAAGACCGTGATACTGGGGGTATGTGCAAGCATTTCTATCTACAGAACCCTTGACGTAGTAAGGGATTTGCGCAGGGAAGGAGCGAATGTTATAGTCGGAATGACCAATGAAGCTCAGGAGATGATCGATCCAAGACTCTTTGCATGGGCTTCTGGGAATACGGTTGTGACAGAGATTAGTGGAAATGTGGAACATGTCGAGTTGTTTCTTCACAAAGAAAAGGAGAGAATGCTCCTTGTATGCCCTACCACCTATAATGCTGTCGGGAAGATGGCAAACGGAATAGCTGATGATGTGGTCTCACTCTTTTTCTCATTTGCTCTTGGTAATAACAATCCGGTAGTCATTTGCCCGGTTATGCATGAAGCCATGATGTCTAATAAAATAAATTCCAATAATTTAGCCACTTTGGAAAGTGCAGGTGCGATTATAATGCCGCCACTAATTGAAGAGGAAAAAGCAAAGATCTCACAATCAAGCAAAATTATCGATTTCGTCAAGCTGGCATTCTTCAGGACATTGTTGAACGGGACCCGAACACTCATAATAGGCGGACGAGGAGATGAGCCGATAGATCCCGTAAGAGTGATCACTAACAGAGGGACAGGACTTACTGGATATTACCTTTCCAGGTACGCTTTTATCTTCGGGTCTTCACACGTGGTATATGTCGGTAATTCAGATTATGAAATTCCGGATTACGTGGAATTTCACGAAGCACACACACTTGATGAATACTTCGATTCCGTGAGAAAGATACTGGACAGTGAAAGATTTGATATCGTTATAAATTCAGCGTCTCTTCCGGATTTCTCTGTCTCTAAACCAAGCAAAGTGAAGCTGGACAGTGACAGCGATTGGAAGATAGAGCTAAAGAAGGAGCGAAAATTGAACCGATTGATTAGGGAGAAACACAAGGGTAAATTTGTGACCTTCAAACTTGAGGGCTCTGAAATACCACGAAACTGGAAAAAACTCCTGAGTAGTCAAGGGGGCGATTATATTGTTTACAATTCATTCTCTGAGAAGCACGATCCATACGGCAGAGTTCAGAACCATTATTTCCTGATCGATGCGAACGGCCCGAGTGACATCGGAAACATTACAAAGCAAGAGATGGTTATGAAACTATTCTTATACCTAGAGAAAAATTCTCACGGTGAAAAAAATTGAAAATCCTGAGCTTCCAGGCGAGGATTTCTGCATATTCAGAACTCGACTCTATAGTGAAGAAAATAGAAAGAAAATTGGAGACCTCGAAAGCAGACAGTCTGATAATGCCTGAAAAATGGTTGAATACTGTTCTGGAGGAGAAATCTGCAGAATACAGAAGGGTTATGGATATGTTCACTAATATATCTGATTCTTTTTCCTGTCTGGTAATCCCTGGAAGTTTTTCCGTAGAAAGATCTTATGGGCTCTTTAATTCTGCTCCAGTCTTCTATAAGGGAGAACTTAAAGGTTACCAGGATAAGATCTCCCTTTTTGGGCCTGAGAAATCAAAATACAGGAGCGGAAATGAGTTAAAGGTTTTTCGTGCACAAAATATTGCCTTCGGAATCGCAGTATGCTACGATCTTGATTTCCCATACTATGTTAAGGTCCAGGTTAGGCAAGGCGCGAGAATCATATTCAACCCTTCCCTGATTTTAAAACGCTACCGGGAAATGTGGCACCTCTATGTCAAGCTAAGATCATTGGAGAACAGAGTACCGGTAGTATCTGTGAATTCTATAAGCGATCCGCTTGGCGGAGGATCACTGGCCACGCACATGACGCAGGATGACTCTGCTGTATTGCTCAATTATACAAATGCAGGCAGAAGTGTGAGCATGCTCTCCGAGATCGATTTGGAATCACACATCCCAATGATTGAAAGGAGAATGCTCGAAGATCCTGGAGAATACTCTACCGGCCATATCTAGATTGTACCTCTGAAAAAGGATGTTACTGAACTGGCAACCTTTTCCGGATATTTTACATGCGGTACGTGCGCAGCATTTGGGAACGTAATAAGGATGCTTGATTTTATGTTCTCATGCATCAATTTACCGAAGTAAATCGGTATAACCCTATCCTCTTCACTCCACATGATTAACGTTCTTTGGGTGAGAGAGTTCAACTGGTCATTCGTGATCTTCTTTTCAGCCGTTGCATTGTTTATTATTATTGACCTTAACGTATCCCTGCTGTTCCATGGGCTTGTTCTCATAATTGCATCGAGAAATTTCTCAACGTCCCCCTCTTCCCCAACTGTTGGATTCAAACCAGCGGAGTCTTCCAGGATAAGGATCCGAGGTTTCCCGATGTTTATGCTGAAGTAGAGAGATATCCAGCCACCATACGAATGCCCATAAAGACCAAATTCTGACGCACCAAGATGTTCAACAATCCTTTTAACCAGAAGTCCCTGGTTCTCAATAGTAATGTTATCCACGTTCGATACTGTCTTTCCATGTCCGAGGAGATCGGGCATAATTAGTGCAAAATCACTCGGTAATTGAAGTGCAACCTTCAAAAAACTGTTTCCAGTTCCGCCAAGGCCATGTAGCATGATCAATGGAAAATGCCCATCTCTGTAGAGATAAGAGATCTTCCCTAAATCAGATTGAAATGACATTCTTTGCAAGTTATATCGCCCTAACCTTTACGATTCCTTCTTTCTCCTTGATTTTTTTTATACGCGCCTTTGTCGTGCGAAACAAAGAACCTTTTATTGTCTGTAACAATTCAAGATCATGATGTCAGCCAAATATGTATATCTTTTTTCGGAAGGCAGCAAAGAGATGGTGGACCTTCTGGGTGGAAAAGGAGCCGGCTTAGCAGAAATGAAGAAAATCGGGTTGAATGTCCCTCCCGGATTCACAATAACAACCGAGGCATGTCTGCAATATCTCAAGAAGAAGGAGTTCCCTGATCAAATGTGGGAACAGACACTTGAGGCTCTAGCAACCATTGAGAAGGAATCCGGTAAGAAGTTTGGTTCACGATCTTCGCCACTCCTTGTTTCCGTGAGGTCAGGTGCAAAGATCAGCATGCCAGGTATGATGGATACAGTTCTCAATGTTGGATTAAATGATGAAACAGTTCAGGGTCTAGCAGAGGCGAGTTCCAACGAACGCTTTGCCTACGATTCTTACAGAAGATTGATCCAGATGTTTGGGAATGTTGTTTTGGACGTGCCCAAGGAGAATTTTGAGGAAAACCTCACAGCAATAAAGAAGAAGTACGGTAAGAAGGAAGACTATGAACTCAGTGCTGACCAGCTTAAGGAGTTGATCAACCTCTACTTCGGTGTATATGAAAAAGAGGGTCTGAAATTCCCGCAGGAACCTGTTGAACAGATGAGATTATGCGTTGAAGCCGTATTCCGATCATGGAACAGCGAGCGAGCCATAGCCTACAGGGAGATAAACAAAATTCCTGATACCCTTGGTACAGCTGTGAGTGTTGTTACAATGGTCTTCGGTAATATGGGTGAAGATTCAGCTACTGGCGTTGCGTTTACCCGCGATCCAAACACCGGGGAACATAAACTGTTTGCGGAGTTTCTTCAGAATGCACAGGGAGAAGATGTGGTTGCCGGAATAAGGACGCCAAAGTACATAGATGATATGAAGACCCTTATGCCACAGGCATATTCTGATCTCGTCCGTTCTGCAGAAATTCTGGAGAACCATTACAAGGATATGCAGGACATGGAATTCACCATAGAGAAGGGCAGATTTTACATGCTGCAGACAAGGAACGGAAAAAGAACTGCAGTTGCAGCAGTGCGTATGGCTGTTGAAATGGCAAATGAAGGTCTTATTACAAGAGAAACTGCAGTATTGAGAATAACACCGTCGACCCTTGATCTTTTACTGCATCCACAGGTAAAGAAGTCCAAACATGAGAAAGCTATCGGTAAGGGATTGGCAGCTTCGCCTGGTGCTGCGGTTGGTGAAATAGTGTTTACCTCTGAAGATGCTGTCGCCAAATCCAAAGACGGAAAGAAGGTGATCCTGGTAAGACCTGAAACTACTGCGGACGACGTCAGGGGTATGGCTGCATCTGAAGGATTTTTGACGCAGAAAGGCGGGATGACATCTCACGCCGCAGTCGTTGCAAGGGCTATGGGAAAACCTGCAGTTGTGGGAGCCGAAATGCTGGTTGTTAGCGTCAGGGAGAAAAAGGCAACCGTGAACGGCCTCGTGCTGGGAGAGGGCGACGTCGTTACAATCGACGGAGCCACTGGCGAGTTCTTCAAAGGAAGACTGGAGGTAGAGATACCTGCAATAAACGAGCAAACTAAAATCATTCTGGAATGGGCTGACAGTTTCAGAAAACTTGGAGTACGTGCAAATGCCAATACGCCGGCTGAAGCAAAAATGGCCCGTGAAAACGGAGCTGAAGGTATAGGTTTGGCGAGAACCGAGAGAATGTTTCTAGGAACAGATAGAATCCCCATAATGCGTGCCATGATCATGAGCCAGACCAGGGAACAAAGGATTCAGTATCTCAATCAGCTTCTTCCGATGCAGGTATCGGATTTCACTGAATTTTTCAGGACAATGGAAGGATTTCCGGTGATAATCCGCTTGCTCGACCCACCACTTCATGAATTCCTTCCAAGCAAGGAAGATGTTCTTCAGGAGGAATTCGATCTCAAATTGAAGCTTACCAAGACCACAGACAACAAGGAAATGGATTCCATTGTGGGAAGACTTGCAGAACTTAACAGCCTTCTTACAGTAATAAGGAATATTGAGGAGTTTAATCCCATGCTTGGTTTCAGAGGATGCAGACTAGGCCTGCTTTACCCCGAAATATACGAGATGCAAGTCAGGGCAATAATAACTGCAGCGAAGAAAGTTATCGAAGAAGGCAGGAAAATTTTCCCGGAGATTATGATCCCGCTTGTTGGACATTCAAACGAGATGAAACGCCTGAAAACATCTCTTAGGGAGATTGCCAAAGAAGCCATGGGAAGCACTGAAATAGATTACAAATTTGGAACCATGATAGAGATACCCCGGGCATGTGTAACCGCTGACCAGATAGCCAAATATGCAGAGTTCTTCTCTTTCGGCACGAATGATCTCACTCAGATGACATTCGGTTACAGCCGAGACGACGCCGAAGGGAAATTCATGGCCAAGTACCTTGAGTATGGAATACTCAAGGATGATCCGTTCAATTCTTTGGATCGTGAAGGTGTAGGTGAATTAATGCAAATTGCAGTAAAGAAGGGCAGGAGAACAAATAAAACCCTCGAAATAGGCATATGCGGTGAACAGGGAGGCGATCCTGACACGATAGAGTTCTGTCATCAGATTGGTTTGAACTACGTATCTGCTTCTCCGTTCAGGCTTCCAATAGCGAGGTTGGCGGCAGCAAGAGCTGCACTTCAGTCCAAGGAATCGGACAACGAAGAATAAAATCTTCTCTTTTTTTTATATTGATTATATCCCGATAATAGCTGCTCATGAAATATGGGACCAGATCTAGTCTTTTCCTAACAACCATTTTCCATTCCTTTTTTTTTTACTTTTGTACCATTTTCAATGATCGCTTGCGGACGCACATTAACCCAAAAGTTTACTTTAAGCCCAGAATTGAATCTTAAGAATTGCTCGTACTTGCGAATTCATATAAGCATGAAAATTAATGCTGTTTCAGTTTGGCTGTGATCGTTTTGCAACGTTAGCTCCTGCATTCTTAAGTGAAAAGAATCAAGAGGTGTGGTTTGTATTGCATTCAAAAAAAATAAAACGGGATGTTGTTTTTATCCCTTTGAACTTTTCCAAATAGTTTTGTTTTTATGGATGGAAACCGATGAGAAGGTAGTGCGAAAGCATTATAGCCACGAAGAGTATTGAAATTGTGTTGACGACCTTCACCAGTGGATTTATTGCAGGGCCTGCAGTATCTTTTGTAGCGTCACCCACAGTATCTCCAACAACAGCGGCTTTATGGGCTTCAGAACCTTTTCCACCATAGTTCCCCTGTTCGATGTATTTCTTTCCGTTATCCCAGGCGCCACCACCGACTGTCATCATTATTGCGAGCGGAAAACCTGATAGTATAACGCCGATCAATATTCCTCCAAGGGCCAGCGGCCCGAGAACAAAACCTACAATTATTGGAGTTCCAACTGCTATGATTGCCGGGATCATTAACTGTCTGAGTGCTTCCTTAGTGACTATATCCACTGCCTTGCCATAATCAGGCTTTTCGGTGCCCTTGAGTATCCCTGGTCTTTCATGGAACTGCTTCCTTACCTCTTCGACTATCGCAGACGCTGCCTTTCCAACAGCATTCATGAGATATGATGTAAAGAAGAATGGAAGCATAGCTCCTATGAAGAGTCCGGATATTACGAGTGGATTGTCGATTTCTATTATTGGGAATTTAGAAGCGATCAGTGTCTTATACGCTGCAAACAGAGTAAGAGCAGCAAGAGCAGCGCTTCCTATTGCATAACCCTTTGTAACGGCTTTTGTAGTATTTCCAACAGCATCAAGTGGATCTGTAACCTCATCCCTTGTCTTTTGATCAAATCCAGCCATTTCCGCTATTCCACCAGCGTTGTCTGTTATAGGACCGTACGAATCGATTGAAATGATCATTCCAACCACGGAGAGCATACTTGTCGCGGCAATCCCGATTCCGTAAAGACCGAAATCTGCTATGTTGCCGAAAGAAAGGAAAGTGATTGAAAACGATACGAGGATCCCACCGACTATTACAATTGCCGGAATGAAGACCGCCTGCAAGCCATAACCTAGGCCTGTAATTATAGTTGTACCGGCTCCGGTTGTTGACGCCTTGGCAATTCTTGCTACCGGTTTGTATCTCTCCGAAGTATAGTACTCAGTTACGTAAACCATTACGAATGTTATAAATATCCCTACAAGAGTGTCACCAAATATGGCGAGATTTCCATTCATTAGGTAATAATCCGCCAGATAGAATCCGATTGCAGAAATTATAGCGGTTGCGATTAGTCCTTTGTACAGTGCAGTCATTATCCGCTGTTTCTGGTTCTTTCTAACAAAGAATGTGCCGATTATCGTTGCGAATATGGCTATGGCGCCTATCACGAGCGGAAAAGTAACTCCGTTTGATAGCATAGAAATGCCGTTATAACTTGCATATGTTCTGGCTACAAGGAAAGCAAGAAGCATGGATGCGGTAATCGTTACAACATACGTTTCAAACAGATCAGCACCCATTCCTGCACAGTCCCCAACATTATCGCCCACATTATCAGCAATTACAGCCGGATTTCTCGGATCATCTTCAGGTATCCCTGCCTCTACCTTACCAACAAGATCGGCTCCTACATCTGCTCCTTTTGTGAATATGCCTCCTCCAACTCTTGCAAAGAGACTCACAAGAGATGCACCGAATATGTAGCCAATCATCAAGTCCGGATTCTTGTATGCGAGGTAGAACACGATTAGGCCTAAGAGTGCCAATGAGGCGACAGAAAGGCCAGTAACACTCCCGCCCCTAAATGCTGCCCTGAGTGCAGGGCTCATTCCCTTCTTAGCGAGAATGGCAACCCTCACGTTAAGGCGGACTGATATGCTCATACCAATTATCCCAGCCACCGCAGACCCGACTGCGCCAACTATGAAACCCAAGGCAAGTTTCCATGCAACGTCAAAACCCTGATAAAAGTAGAATGCCACAAATATTATCACAAAGAGAATTATTGCGAAAATGAAAACGGTTGTATATTGCCGTTTCATGAATGCATCAGAACCTTCCCTTATCCTCTTCGAAATTTCTGCGGGCAACTCTTCTTTCACAGGGATTCTCAGGAGGGAAATACTCTGCAAAGCCGCATACAATAGGCCTACGACCGCGGCTCCCAGCACCAGCATTTCCCAATCGAATATTGTGAACGCCATAACTTCCTTAAGCTCTAGGATTATTATAATTCTTTTCGCTGATATGTGCGCGAAATACACTACTTTTCTACGAGCTCATAAAGCGATTTTATATGGCAAAAATAAAGTTTTACCCAAAGAACGGCTGAAAAGGTTTCATTTGTTAAATTTCTCTTTATACAGGTTTATTGATCTGTCTATCTCTTCTATGGCTTTCTCATGATCTTCCCACTTTAGAACTTCGGTTCTCTTTTCTTCAAGCAACTTATAGGTCTCGAAGAAATGTGATATTTCTTTTATTACATGATTAGGTAGTTCGTCATAATTTACAACATTGCTATAAACCGGATCGTCCTCTGCAACCGTAAGAATCTTATTGTCCACTATACCTTGATCGATCATGTGCATCAAGCCGACAGGCCTAGCTTTAATTACGACTCCAGGGTATGTTCGATCATTTACCAAGACCATAGCATCAAGCGGATCTCCATCATCATAAAGGGTCTGGCCAACCGCGCCGTATTCTATTGGGTACATAACCGACGAATGAAGAACACGATCCAAAACGATTCCAGGAAACTGTTTGCTCATCTCGTACTTGTTCTTGCTTCCCTTTGGTGTTTCAACTATAACATACAGATGCTCAGGAGGATCTGGACCTACCGGAACCGTATGCCAGTAGCTATTGTTTTTCTGCATGGGCTTTCATTTTCTCTTTCTATTTATTAGTTTTTACATTCTTTCCGAACTATAGGGTAACGTAAACTTTCTTTTCAGACTGTGCCTCCGATTTTATTCTCCCAGTTCGGATGATCTGAGAATCCTTATTATGCCTCCAACAAGCAGGAAGATGATACCGAGCCCGATCCCATAAAGGGCGTTGTTGAATGAATCATCTGGAGGGATTACGGAGACGATAGAAAGAATGGCAACTGCAGAAAATGCAAATCCAGCGCCAGCTATCATATGTCCTCTCTTTCCAACAAGCTTCGTTTTAGGTGTACTTTTACGTGGCAGTTTTCCAAGGGCAAAGGCAACAGTTGAAAATATTGCAAGTGCACTTATCACGGCCATTATTGCGAGAGAGACTAGATGGATCATCGTTGGATATTTTATCGAGTAAAATACGAGCATTGCGAGACCGAAAAGAGAGAATATCAGAAGAGCCGCAGAAATGAACGTATAAGCTGAATTCTCATTCTTTATCCTTTTTTCCCGATATCCCTTAGCGATTAGCGCAGTTGTAGCAATGATCACAAAACCTATACCAAAGAAAAATGCCAGAACCTTAATTGTAGATATTGGAAAACCTGGTTGTATAGCCCCCCAGATAGAAAGGCCAACGATGTATGCAATCCCAAGGATGCCAAATGACACGATTATAGGCCGATCTCTCAGTTTAAGAGAATCACCGCTGTCAAGTTTTGGCAATATGATCAGATATATAAGGGGCATGCCAGCGAAGAGCACCGTGGCCCAAAATGGACCCATTCCTTCTGAAAATTCAAAGTCCAGCTCCTTATAAAGAAAGAGAAGGAACCACGGAGGGTAGAAGACAGTTACCATTGAGGCTGCTGGAGTACCTGGCTCAGCCTGAGGAAAAGGAGAAAAAAGTGGTGGCATATGTGGAATTATTGCAAGGATAGATGGCAGAATGATGATAACGCCAAAGAATAGGAACATCAACTCAAGCATATAATACATATTGTACGGATACCACTTCTTGTAACTGGAATCTTCATGATCTATTGCCGGTGCAACATACTTTGCACTTTTATGAGAAGGCATAATAGTATTGTACTCCGCCATAAAGAAGTGAACGAGAAACAGTATGCCTATAAGAGCTACCATTATTATGTGCCAGGAAAGCATCCTGCTGAAAAGAGATAAAGAGGTTCCATTCCCGAAGAATATACTTCTCAAGTAGTTTCCAATGTATGGAAAACCAGCAGCTATACCTCTTCCGACATCGGTAGCCGATATCGATAGGACATCCCCGCTCATGGAATACCCAAAGAAACCAGCACCAAGAGTCAACACAAACAGCAATACACCTGTTAGCCACTGCTGTTCTCTTGGCTTCTTATATCCAGCAACAAACATGTTTCGCAGAAGATGAATGTACATCAGTGCGATCATCGCATAGGCTCCGTAGAGATGCGTGGTCAATAATATTGTTCCATAAGGGATATTGTAAGCAACGTTAGCTGTGCTAACATAAGGATTGGAGGGCTGATAGAAAAACAAAAGGACAAGTCCAGTAATAACCTCGTACAGAAAAGCAAACATTACAAGGGCTCCGGTCCAGTACCATATTCCTCCTTTCTTTCGCATGTAATCAGGAACTTTGCGTGGGAGCGGTTGCGGTTCGTTCATTATTTTTGCAATTAGGTTTTCTTTTTCTTCAGCCATGGTAATAACCTCAAGGTGGGACTCCTGAATTTGTCACTGTTGTTTGTGTAGAAGACGGCAGAGAGGCAGCACCACTCAGATCACTTGGTTTCCCATATATTGTCGGGCCAACCATGTTCTTGACAGAATAAGTATCGCTTGCCTTGTCATAAGACATGATCACACTAGGCAATGGTCTTTGCGTAGGCCCATTGACGACAGAGAAACCGGAAAACGGATCATATGTACTACCATGACAACTGCAATGTATTTTTCCGGAATAAGAAGATGATGACGGAGGGTAGAAATGTATAGCAGGAGGTTCGCACCCAAGGTGCTGGCATATTGCGCTTGAAGCGACCACGGAATTATAGGGGCCGGTACCGCCAGGCGATTTGTATGTGCTTCCATTTATTGGTATCTTAACAGTCATTGATGGAATAGCTATGTCCTTGTTGCTGCTGTTTCCAAGCCTTAGAAGGAAATTAGGCTCGCCCTGAAGGGGATAGAGAAAAGTTACGATAGAAAGATCGTTAACTTTGAGATCTGTGGTCTTAATAGGAGATCCGCTTGATCCCACAAGTGTTAGAACAGGAAATGAAGTTATTGTCTTTGATGGTGGGGGAATTATATTCTGTATTACTCCTCTAAGAGCGCCAACAGATGCTGCACCAACGGTGATAACACCCATCAATTTCAGGAAATTTCTCCTAGATTCATCTTCTGGCTTATTATCCTCGCTTTTCATGCGATCAATCTACCTGAACTACTCCCATCATCCATCCGGGTGTGGCCATTGCACCGCCCCATCCATCAAGTTCGTTACCGCAAGGAACAAAACACTGCCAGGAAAATGTGCCAGTCTGGTTAATATAGAAACTGGTATGCGTCACGCCACCACCGTTCGGATTATCCCCTGCCCAGGAAGGAACATTTAACATAATTTGAGTTCCATTGAGTATGGTGAAAGTGTGCGTGACTTCCCAGCCTCCGAATGTCGAATTCCAAGGCATGTGATGAACTTTCCAGCCGGCACCATGCGATATCGTAATATTATTCGTAGAATTGCCGGAGAGTGTGCCGTTCACATATTGTGCAGTTCCATTGTACACGTATCCTACATTACCTACCGTGCCTGTGAAGTTTGTGTAAGAAGTTACATTTGCTGTTCCATTCGGCCCTATATTTGTTGCTACACCTGAATCATAATCTATTATTGTCAGAGAAATCAACGTATGAGCGGGGAGAACTATTTTTGCTGATGATCCCAGAGTCCCGTTAGGTTCAAGGACGAAATAAGCCGGTTGTCTATGACTTATTGTCGCATTTTTGAAATAGTTGTTTGGCGTAATCACCAATGTCAGTGAAGTCTCCTTTTGAGTAACGGGGACCGGGGCAGTTGTAATCACATGATAATAACCAACGCCAATACCAACGCCTCCTATCAGAACTACGGCAGCTATAATTGCATAAAGTGCTTTTTCAGAAACCATATGTTACCACCAATTTAAACGTCCGATATATATCTTTTCCATTGCTTGAGCAAAAGTATATCCACGAAGCGAAACAATCTTCGCGGGTAATTTCTTCTAATAGTGCTACTCTCCAGAATGTATTCTAATATCATGACGCTTATCCAATTTCTTGAACTAGAAGAACTATTTAATGGAAATACCTTTCATGTTAGGGTAATGATTTAAAAATGTCAATAATCAATGAAATACATCCCGATAATTTGCACCAATACAATTATATGAGACGTTAGTAATCCAAGTGAGATTCATACATGGATAGATATCTGGCCTTTAGCCCCCTCAGGATTACTTTTGCTGGAGGAGGTACGGATGTTGAGCCTTTCATAGAGCGATATGGAGGCGCCGTACTTAACTCAACCATCGATAGAAAAGTCATGGTGACATATGAACCGGATCCTTATGATCTTGAGCTATCTTCAAGAGATTTTCTCAAGAGCATAACTCTCGTTTCCGAATCGAACGATGTATTAAGTAAACTTTATAAGTTATTTGAATCAAAAGGTGTATCAAGAGGTAGGGTGATAATCAACAACGCAGTTCCACCTGGTTCTGGACTGGGTTCTTCCAGCGCCCTGATTACGGCGATATTGAAGTTGATCTATTCTATCAAGGGAAAGGAAATTTCTGCAAATGAGCTTGCAGCTGAATCTTACAGATTGGAAAAAGACTATTTCAACATAGCCCTAGGAAAGCAGGACCCTTATGCCATATCCATGGGCCATTTCAAGTTGATGGAATTTACACGAGATTCTGAGAATATGCTCGATCTTTCGGAGTATTCTGACTTCATTCAAGAGCTTGAAAAGAGAACACTCTTGATATATACTGGATCGACCAGAGAAAGCTCAACGTTTCTAAAATCCCAGATCGATCAAACTGAAAACAAGAATAGCAAGATAATACCTAAATTACTTGAGATAAAATCGATTGCATATAAAATGGTAGATGCCGTAAAGACGAATGACCTAAATGCGTTTATCAGCGATCTTAACAGGGGATGGGAGATCAAAAAGGAACTGGACAAAAATATATCAAACAAGAAGATTGACAATCTTATAGAAGAGGCTAAGAATAATCACGCGCAGGGCATACGCCTAATGGGTGGTGGCGGAGAGGGTTTTCTTCTAGCCATATCCGAAAAAGGAAAACTGCAAGAATTGCAGAAGTCTATGTCGGAATTTTCGGATTTCGCAATAAGAATATCATTCAGAAAGAACGGCACTACTTCTTATAAGATCTGAAATTTCCTCTTATGTATTCGGTAAGTATCCTGTAGGTCATACCCCACACGTACCATCCATCGTAATTTAATGCTGGGAATCCCCTGTCTGTTGTGCTTTCTTCGTATTCATAGACATTAACGATTTTTATCTCGCTTATCTCGGGACCAGGTTGGGCCGCTTCGAGATCCGAATGATCGAGTATGAAGGGAAACACCTTGAGCTCTGGACTGATAATGGTGGAAGCCGGTTCCATTTCGCCAACAATAGATTCTATTGAAAGTTCAATATTAACCTCTTCCATAATTTCCCTCAGCAATCCTTCCTTTATGGTTTCCCCATTCTCTATGTGACCACCAGGAAGAGCAATTTGCCCGGACCAGGGATCGTGTGATGACACTTTTCTTTTGATTATTATGATTCTATTAGAGTTGCGGATTATACCAACTGCGGCTGTGTCATTCACGTTTCTATCTTTTCCCTGCTTTATAAAAATTTAATAACACTCGAAACTTTAACGCCCACCTCTATACCAAGCTCTGAGGCTTTCGTAGTTCTTCCCGAAACCACTGCGCCAAGCAAACTGTCAAGATCCTTGACGCCAGTCACCCTGACAGCTGCATCCCCTAACTTTTCGGCTGTTTCTAAACTCAGGTAACCGCACATAACATATCCTTGTTCTCCCCTGAGGATCAGAAGAGGCGCATTACCAAGATTCATGCTTACATACTGAAAGTGACGCTCACCAATTTTTACATTTTCAACATTAACCATCTTTTGAGATTACATATGACAATATAATGTTGTTCGAAAAGCTTACAATCACGCGTTTTATGAGAAGATGCTGCTAAAATTAGAAATGCTTATATAGAAGTTTATTTTTACTTGATAGATAACTATGTTAGCAGGACAACCAATATTGATACTCAGAGAAGGAACAAAAAGAGAAAGTGGCAAGGATGCTATGAAGAATAACATCGACGCCGCAAAAGCCATTGCAAATTCAGTAAGAACAAGCCTCGGGCCAAGAGGCATGGACAAGATGCTTGTTGATTCGCTTGGAGATATTGTCATTACAAATGATGGTGTAACTATCCTTAAAGAGATGGATGTTGAACACCCAGCGGCGAAGATGATGGTGGAAGTATCGAAGACACAGGATGCATTTGTTGGCGATGGCACAACAACGGCAGTCGTCATTGCTGGTGCTCTTCTTCAGGAGGCTGAAAGCCTTATAAATCAGAATGTGCATCCAACCGTAATATCCTCCGGATACAGACTGGCGGCCGAGCAGGCTAAGAAGATCCTTGAAGGTCTCTCAAAGCCAGTAAAAATTGAAGACAAAGATCTACTTGTCAAGATGGCCTCGACATCGCTGGGAAGCAAGAGTGCCGCATCCAGTAAAGAAAAACTTTCAGATATATCTTACAATGCTATTAGGGCCGTTGCTGAAAAGGACAATGGAAAATACAGAGTGGACTTTGATGACATACAGTTGGTCAAGAAACAGGGCGGCGCGATTGAAGACACAAGCTTGATCTATGGGATAATTGTCGACAAGGAAAAAGTGCACCCCGGAATGCCAAACCTCGTCAAAAATGCAAAGATCGCGCTAATGAATGCTGCCTTAGAGATCAAGAAGCCAGAATTTGATACAAACATAAGGATCGAAGATCCTTCTATGATTCAGAGATTCCTCTCCCAGGAAGAGAATGTGTTAAAAGACATGGTCTCAAAGGTTAAGAATAGCGGAGCAAGTGTACTGATTACACAGAAGGGCATTGATGATCTCGCCCAGCACTACCTCTCCAAAGAAGGAATTTACGCCGTTAGGAGAGTAAAAAAGAGCGATATTGATAAACTTGCAAAGGCCACTGGTGCAACCACAGCATCTTCCATAGAGGAGCTTTCTCCACAGGATCTTGGTGTTGCAGAATCTGTTGAGCAGATAAAGATTGGAGATGATTATCTCACCTTTGTAACCGGATGCAAAAACCCGAAAGCAGTAAGCATACTGGTGCGCGGTGGAACTGAACATGTTGTTGACGAGATTGAGCGTTCCATAACAGATTCTCTGCATGTTGTTGCTGCAGCCGTTGAGGATGGAGCTTACACACCGGGTGCTGGTGCCGCGGCCGAGGAAATTGCACTAAGACTCAGGGAATATGCTTCAAAAGTTGGGGGAAGGCAACAGCTAGCAATAGAGAAATTTGCGAATGCCATGGAAGAGATACCGAGAGCCCTTTCTGAAAATGCGGGCCTTGATGCAATAGACATGCTAATAAAACTAAGGAATGAGCATGCAAAAGGGAACAAATCCGCAGGCATAGATCTTTTCAAGGGAGAAGTAACGGATGCTGAGAAACTTGGCGTAATTGAGCCCATAAGAGTTGGAAAACAGGCAATTGACGCTGCAGCTGAAGCTTCTGTTATGATACTCAGAATCGATGACGTTATCGCCACGAAAGGAAGCAAGGGTGGATCTGGCCCAGGAAATATGCCGCAGGGCGGCGAAGGCGGAGAAGACTAAACTAAATTCTACCTAATTTTTGTGCTAAGGAGAGGAAAATCAGCATTCTCTCCAAATTTGTTATTATTTTTCGAAATTAAGAATTTCTTTTGGGCATTCTTGTTGGAATACAATCGCATTGATTCCATGAAAAGCGATAAGGAATATATACAAGGATTATGAGTGAGGCAAACAATACATAACTCAGGATACATGCGCTGTGAGATCCACGTGTTTATTCGAGTGCCCTTTGACATGTTGTGGACACACTTCATCTGCTTTACGAACTTTGAATGAGTTATCCCGTCAGAAATCTATTCTTATGATGCCAGGAAAAAAGAACTTGTAACGTGTTTGGTTGCAAAACTTGGATCAAACAACAAATGTGCTTTGCACTTCACTCATTGACATGATTGTTCATGGAAATTTTTGGAGATTTATTACTTGAAGATTCGAAGAGTACACCGTTCCTGCAAAATGTTATATATCTGGTAATTCTAAGTCAAAAATGGAAAACGCCTATGTGCAGGTATACAAGAAGCAACACTACGGTCTTGTAGGCAAGCATTCTGCAGTGAAAGTGTGCCAGTGGACAAAGAGCGAGTTAACAGGAGGGCGTGGTTGTTATAAGGGTGACTTTTATGGAATAAATTCTCACCAGTGCGTTCAGATGACGCCTGCACTATCGGCCTGCACAGAGAACTGTGCATTTTGCTGGAGATTTCAGGGATTTGATGGGATGCACATAGCTGATGAAGATGATCCTGAATTAATCCTGGAACAATCAATTATAGCACATAAGAAACTCATATCAGGCTTCAAGGGCAATCCAAAGGTGTCTCCGGAGAAGTGGAAGGAAGCCGAGAATCCAAAGCATATAGCCATATCCCTAACCGGTGAACCTACTTTATATTCTAGACTCGGAGAATTCATAGCGTTGGCAAAAAAGAGAGGCATGTCTACTTTTCTCGTGACAAATGGCACCCTTCCTATGGTTCTTGAAAGACTCGATCCATTGCCAACTCAGCTCTATGTTACTACGGCCGGACCGACTAAAGAGATCTTCTACGACCTTCTTAATCCATCGATAGGCAATGCCTGGGAAAATTTCAACAGGACTTTGGAATTAATGCCATCCCTCGACACAAGAAAAGTCATAAGACACACTCTTGTCAAATACATAAATATGCCATACATTGAGGAATATGCAAAAATGGACAACATTGCAAGTCCAGATTACATAGAGTCAAAGGGATATGTCCATGTTGGCCAATCAATAGCCAGGCTTGATCGGGAAAACATGCCGTCCCATGATGATATACTTGAATTCACATCAGAACTTGCATCCAGGACAGGATACGTTCTGTCTGGCGAAAGAAGGGACAGCAGAGTAACATTGCTTTCCAAAGATCCGTCAAAGAGAAAAATAGACTTCTCTCGGATCTGAAAATGAGAGATATCTGCGCGTCATTTTAAATTCGTTTACAAGATTTTAGATCGATAGAAAAATAGGATTATATTCTATCCATTGATTAACATTAATGGTGGATTTTTCATTTTCGGAAGAACAGACAATCCTGAGGGATTCTGTGAGAGAGTTTGCTAATAAAGAAATTGCGCCAAGAATCCAAGATATGGTAAAGACAAAGAGGATACCATCAAGCATAATAACTGGCATGAAGAAACTTGGTGTCTTAGGAATGACTATTCCCGAAGAATATAACGGCATGGGAGCAGATGCAGTCACAACAGGAATAGTTGCAGAGGAGATCGCGCGCCAGGATGTCACTGCAGCAATATCTGTACTTTTTCTGGTTGACAATGCATGGTCCTACCTGCTATCAAAATATGCTAAAGATACTTTAAGAGATAATGTTTTAGAGAAGATTGCAAAAGGGGATATAATAACGGGCGTTGCCTCTACAGAGCCTGGAGCTGGATCCGATCTGGGGTCAATGAAGACTGTTGCTGTGAAAGACCACAGATCTTACATAATAAATGGAGAGAAATCCTATATCAGTCTTGTTAAGGATGTAAGGGAGATAGGCGGAGGTTATGTAACCATTGCAAAGACAGATCCTGACAAGGGTACAGCAGGGATTTCTTTATTCTATACGCCTGATCGAGAAAGCGAGATGGAACTCTCCAGCCTTGAAGAGATGGGACGCGAAGGATCTACCTGGGGATCGATACGATTCCTAAATTATGAGGTGCCTGAAGGTAATATGATAGGCGAGGTTAACCGGGGATTCAAGATCGTTCACGAGGGATTTGAATTTGCACGTGGCCTGATTGCGTTGATATCAGCATCGATAGCACAACAGTGCCTGGACAATGCAACCTCATACATGAAAGAACGGAAAGCCTTCGGGCAACCCATCGGCAGATTCCAGGGGATCCAGTTTGGCCTGGCGGACCACACAGCAAAATTGGAAGCTGCAAGGAACATTGCTTACAAGGCACTGTGGATGTATGACAAGGAGCAGAGAAAAGAGAGATTCACTCGGTTCGAAGTCTCAAAGGAAATCGCCATTGCGAAACTGCTCTCGACAGTGTGGTCATTCGATGCAATAAATGATGCACTCCAATGGCATGGAGCTTTCGGGTACACAAAATTCAATCCGCAGGAGCTGGCCCTCAGAGGGGTAAGGTCCTTCATGCTGGCGGAAGGATCGAGGGAGATCATGAAGACAATTATAGCGAGAGAAACACTTGGAAGAGAATTCGTAAAGGGGTGAAAGTATGGTGGAAGAAGAAATCTCTATTGATGAATTTCACAGGATAGAATTTAGGACTGCAAAGGTTGTTGAATGCGAAAAGGTGGAAAAATCCAGGAATCTCCTGAAGATTATAGTTGATGTCGGTGGTACACGGAAACAGGTGATCTCCAGTATATCTGAATATTATGACCCTGAGGACATGATCGGAAAGACGATAATCATAATAAACAACCTGAAGAAAGCTAGGTTCATGGGGCTTGACAGTGAGGCCATGCTTCTTTCTGCAGAAAATGATCAAACGCTCAGCCTGCTAACCACTGACAAGGAGATGCCATCTGGAATAAGAATCAAATGAATACCATATCCGAAAAATACAGACCTGAGACATTTGCTGACCTGATAATAAGAAAGGATATCCTTTTGCAGATACAAAACTGGCTTGATAGTTGGAAAAATGGAATTCCAGCAAAGCGTGCACTTTTGTTATGGGGATCGCCAGGCACCGGAAAAACTACAACAGCCATCACAGTAGCGAGAGAAAGCGATGTTCCAGTAGTTGAGATGAATTCCTCTGATCAGAGGAATGCTGATGCCATGAAGAGAGTTGCGCTCATGGCTTCCATATATTCGGATCTCTTTAGTGATCACAAGGAGGGCTCAAAAGGTTTCCAGAGAATAATACTTATCGATGAGGCCGATAACATATTCGAAGGTAGGAACAGCGGAACCGGTGGGGATTTTGGAGGATTGTCAGAGCTTTCAAAGATTATTGCCGCAACACATAACCCCATAATAGTAACGCTAAACGATTTTTATTCATTCAGAAGGAAAAATGCCGGGAGAGACATAATCAACCGGTCACTTGCCATAGAATTCAAGCAGTACAATAGAAGAGGGGATCTTGATTATAAAACATTTAGAAACAAACTCGTAGACAGGATAAGAGAGATATCCTCGGGCGAACATCTTGAGTTCTCTTCAGAACGTATAGACGAACTGATTCAGAAGAATGGACAGGACATCAGGAGCATCATAAATGATATAGTTTCAGTCCTTCCATATTCGGATGACAAAGTTTTGAGTTTAGGTGCGAGTAAAAGGGATGCACCCGTATCAATATATAACACGATTTCTGATACATTCAAAGATCGAACCTATGAGAAAATTCTTATCGATCTGTGGAACAAAGATTTCACCACGGAGGATTATTTGATGTGGATTGATCAAAATTTGCCTTATGAAGCAGACGAAGCCGATGACCTATCTGCGGCATATGATATCCTTTCTATATCGGACATATTTGTGGGCAGAGTCATAAAGAAGCAGCATTATGCGTTCAAGGGCTTTGCCGAGGAAATTAGTGCCGGAATATCCTCTGAAATACAGAAGCCGAACAAAAGCTATGTCAAATATGAATTCCCAAGCTACATTATGAGAATGGCTGCTCTCAGGGAAACCCGGGAAACCAGGAAATCTCTATTTCTGAAGTTGTCAACACTGATGCATACCGGTTCCGATAAGGTAAACGATAACCTGTGGTACTTTTCATACATGACCAGAAACAGGAAATTTGCAGATAGCGTCGAAAAACTCCTCATGCTCTCAGAGAAGGAAGTGGCAATGCTGAAGACAGAAAGGAAATCACACTGAATTTCTTTTGATGTCCTCATTCATTACATCTTTGCATTTTTTAATGGTGCCACTCGTGATTATAGTCCTAACATTATCGATCATGTTGATCGAATCTATTACATCGTCTCTGTTATACTGATTAGCAAGGTAAATAGCGTAGAAGTTGTTTCTGAATTTCCGCTTGCAGCCAAGTTTTGTAAGGTTTGAATCCATTTGTCTGAGAACACTATCAAGAGATGATGAATACACAAGAACATATCTCTTTCTTATTTCCGATCCTTTCAACAAAATGAAATGGCTAGGAGGATAAAATATGTTACTGCATGGTTTTTGATAGCCGCTACATCCTGTTAATCCATTGTTCCATGGAATTAGCGATATATATTCCTAAGACAGATAATTGATATCGTTTTGGTAATCCAGAATGATCAAGATTGCTAAATATCTATATATTGCGTGTTAATTCACTTTGTTATAACAAGATTGGAGATAATCGAAAATGAGCGAAGTAAAAAATACTTACAGTTTAGTCGGTGATGCTTGGAAAGATCTAAAAAAATCCGAAATTTATAATTTACAAAAGCAGCGGATGATCTCTTGGAGAAATGGAAATTCAGTCGTAAGAGTGGACTTTCCAACGAGGATAGATCGCGCCAGATCACTCGGTTATAAGGCAAAGTACGGCTATTTGGTGGTAAGATCCAGAGTAAGACGAGGAGGAAGAGGGAAACCCAAGATAATGGGGGGGCGAAGACCCAGAAGGATGGCCTACAACAAGCTGACACCAAAGAAAAGCATACAGTGGATAGCTGAGGAAAGGGCTGCGGACAAATATCCGAATGCCGAGGTTCTTAATTCCTACTACGTAGGTGAGGATGGCTTATACAAGTATTATGAAGTAATACTTGTTGACAGAGAGAGTCCCCAGATAACGAATGATTCTAGAATATCTTGGATTTCCGAACCACAGAACACAGGGCGGGTATACAGAGGTCTAACATCGGCTGGGTACAAAGGAAGAGGCCTTAGAACGGGCAGGACGGGAAGCTCTAAAAGCAGACCATCTATCCGAGCGAATGATAGACTTAGAAGATAATTGATGAACCTTAATCTTTTTCCATACTCGTGTTATGGGAACAGTTTTTATCCTTTCATGGCTATTGCTATGGGGAAAAAATAAAAATGGAATCTAAAAGCGCAAGGCCCTCTGATTATCTGGCGAACGAAAGGACCTTCCTCGCGTGGATACGAACTGGGATCGCATTGATTGCGTTTGGTTTTGTTATTGCGAAATTTGCCATATTTCTTGACATTCTGAAAAATTCATCATCCCTTGGAGCAGGAACAGTGGTATACGGTGAAGTGATGATAATTCTTGGGGCATTGACAATAGCTTATGGCACTTATAATTACCTCGTCGCAGAAAAGCAGATAGAGAGCGATGAGTATAAACCCAAGAGAAAGGTAAATGTTATCTTTTCTATCCTTGTTATCGCTATAGTTGTAGCCATGTCCTTCTTGCTTCTCAAAGTCTAATCGCTTATAGCACGTATGGAAAGCAAGCAAGATTAATTATCCACCTGTCCTTTACCTAATGAAGCCGCGGTGGCCCAGTGGTACGGCGCCAGACTTGAGATCTGGTTCCCTTGTGGATCGGGAGTTCGAATCTCTCCCGCGGCGTTCGTATCCTCATATCAAATTCTAATGGCATGAAGTAGTTGATTCTATCATTTTTTTGTCCCTTTTGATCTTTAGATCCATCCTCCAGTATAGATATAACTTTGTTTTAACATTTCCTAAAATATATATTGCGACTGGAAGGATTTAAACAATACTCAATGAGCCCATACCAGAAAGATCAAAAAAACAAGGAGAGGTCGTGCCGGATAAATCCCCTTACTGAAACAACAAGTAAAACAGCAGTTCGTTGTTGGCACGCCATTAATTTATAGTTAAATGAAAAATGAGTTATTTTCTCCCCATGGTCTACCGGCTGTGAATGTCCTGACTAAAGTCGTGTCATTTGTTAACAGGCATTTGACAATGTAAGTTTGGTATGGAATCGCATTAAAAGATAATATATTACCACTATCAATTTCATAAGGGTTTACGACGTATCTTACGCTTGAATTTCTTTGTGTTATTTGAATCACACTAACGTTATTCGGTGGTGGCGTCTGAATTCTCATAAGGTAATACGGGGGTATTGATATGTGAATTGATACCATAGTGTAAACTGGTTCACTCAAGCCAATTAGTTCAGCTGTTAAATTAACAACGAGATTCTGAACCTTTGCAGAATTAGATAGAAATGGTGAAATATATCCTACAGTTGAATAATTAAATGCAAAGTTATAGTAGTTCTGTCTGAAATTGAAATAGGATACATTGTCAAGTTGAACTCTACTCATAACCTTTGAAACTCCATGGGTACCGTTGAGAGCCAACTCGCTCCCATAAGAGTTCTGATTAATAGTGACATTGTTCGAAGCCTGGGCCGAAGGAAATAGAGGATTGAGAACTAGGTAAGAAATGAACGAGGATCTGAATGATTTTGCAGAAAAAATTATGAAAACAGCTGTTGGATGAAGATTGGAAGCTATATGGCCTTCTACTCTCACACATTCGCTAATTTCGTATGTTGGGAAATTATTGAATACAACATTACTTGGATTCAAATCCGCATATAATTTTGAGTAATTTGAACTAAAATAGGAACTAGAACCGCTTTGATTGAGGTAAGATATTGATCTGTATGATGTGGAATTATTTCCAAGGACGAACACTGGATCGTCAGATGGTATATTTGTTGGACCGATTGTACTTCCAAATATGCGACCAACATAGGAATGATATTCAAAACCTGGTTCATAATTGTAAACAAAAACCATGATAACTGTTATTGCAACAATTACAACAAGTATAGAAATAAACAGACGTTTATGTAATCTGTAATATTTTTTGATCCTGTTTGGAATAATCGTAGCCATTATCTCTATCCCTTAAATACACAGAGTCTTTAGTACATTTCCGCCGAAATTACCTGTACTTATATCGCCATTTGGAACTTTTTCCAAGGTTCCGTTTCCTTCAATATGGCGAAACATAAAAAGGAATCCTGTCCCAATTATTTAACAATCCCTCTAACGCTTTCCGAATATTCCCACTTGATTAGTTGATTCTGAGGCAACCAAGTATTCACACTACCTAGTCATTGCACTCCGGACATTATGGATTGTAAAGAAATCCAAAATAAGGTTTTTCCGGATCTACGTTTAGTACTCGATCCACAAAGGGAGGACCCGTATTAAAGGTGTAGCTCTCCTTTGTTCCATTGAGATAGAAAAAAGCAGTGTAATTTGTGTATGGTTCCACGGGCAGTGAACGATTGGTTTCATTCACTATGTAAGTAACATTTGTACGATCATTTTTCATATAAAAGAACGGGACCCCCATATTTTTAGTGATATAAACTAATGGCAAAACCCTAATGTTGACCTCGACTGATGAAGTTACTTTTTTGCCGAGACCAAGGAGGCTCGCACACAATTCGAAGTTTTGTCCCTGCACGGAACTAAGATTCCTTGTTGCGTTAAATGTGAGCCTGACCAACATAGTCAATCCGAAATTATAATAACCACTCGAGAAAAAGTCGAAATGCGTCACATTTTTTGTACTGAGACCTAGTACCACAGGGGAAGAAAAGTTATGGATTGACGGACCGTAAGGGTAACTAGGGTAGTAACCGTGCTCAGGAGTCGAAAGATTGTCTACAGACTGACTGAACCTGTCCCATATACAACCATAGGTATTGTTCTGGTTTATGATGTGAACATAGTTTTCTCCTTTGTTATTTCCAATCAAGTAAAAATGCAATTCTACCCCAGTAGGATGCAAATTATCCAGAATGTGCCCCTTCACAGACAACCCTGAAATAAAGCAATAAAATAAATCACCTGGCTTTGTTAACACTAATGTATTCATTTCAAAAGCAGTATTTTGTCTCAAATTCAACTGCATTTGGCCAAGCGACATCTTAAATGCTGAAGGTTTACTCTGATTCAAGTATGTTATTGATGTTATATTTCCATTCACATAGTAATTGCCAACCCAAGGCCCTGTTCCATTGAATTCGGAATTGTTTGTTGCAAATGTAAACTCACTTGAAGAGTTGTGCAGTGTGTATGGTGGAACGTATACAAATCCAACGAAAAGAACCGAGGAGATCACGATTAGAGCAATTATAACTGCAACTAGACTTACGAATGTCCTCTTGTGCCGGATTCTGAATTTTTCTTTTTTCTTCTGATCCATTTTCTCGCCCGATTCTTTAAACTCAACGTTTAGACCTTAAAGTCTCTGGGCCCAAAAGACGAACCCAGACCTCCAGTAGTGATGCTGTGACCCCCGTTGGGTAAATTCCCAACGTATGATAGATCGTATACATTTGGACCGTAGAAGACGTTGTATGTCGTATACGAATTTGCGTAGAACACAAAATCACTATAACTGGAACTGCCTGCATAATTATTGCTGGTAACTTCATAGTAAATGTCCGTTCCTGCGGGATTAAAGTAGAGATTTACCCCGCCTATAGATACATTATTACTGTTTTCTGTGGAGCCGTATATGGCGTAGGCAGGGACCAACGGAATTGTCTTGCTAAAGTTAACATTCCCGTCATAGCCGACAGAGCAACCGAGTATAGTTAAGCTGGATCCGGTACTTCTAAGAGCATTTGCAGGTAAAGTAAGCTTTAGTCTTGTTCCAGCGGAATAATTTGCCCTCTCGATTGAACCATACGTAGAGGTATCATCACCGTTCAGAACAAAACATTGCCAAACTTTTCCGGAATCCTCAACTTTTGTGGTAGCACCACTTGTTTCGTGTACCGAGGATATGAGAGCAGATGAGATGACTCCTAATACACCTAATGGAATTGAAAATTCAGGTGCAGCGATCGAAGCAGCAAGAGAAAAGGCACCTATCATCAAAGACGCAATTTCACCAGCGTTTGAATTTCCACTTGAGTTCACATCGCCCATGTGAACAGAGTAATCACTACCCGAAGCGACACTCAAATATGACCCGCTTGGGCCGCTATTAAGTTGACCTTGAAGCATTACGTATGGTCCACCGATTCCGTAGCAGTCCGTAGCAACTATACCAGAACCACTCAAGTAGAGGTTTGTAAGTAGACACCCCTCTTGGTTATTATTACTAGTGTATGCCTGAGAGTATGAAACATTAAAGGCAAATGCATTTTCTCTATATCCGTTCTTTTCATTTATTTTCGTAGAACCTTTCTCATTAATTAGATTTATTGGAGGTGTGAATCCAACACTACTTAGGTATATAGCGTTATTCCCGTCGTAACCTATCCACTTATAAGGATTAGTATCCATGTGTATACTGACACTTCCTAGGGATGAATACCAGTAACTTGTGTATACGTGTCCGCGATAGTCGTAGGTCTCTCTGTCGTAAAGATAGTTGGCGCAGAATGTTATATTTCCGATAATATTGTCAGTCCAGCTCGCTGTATATGTATTTCCGTCGGTCACGCTGGTGCTGTGAATATTTTGTGTCTGCCCACCACCGGATATATAGAAGTTGACCTTTCGGGGAGATGAACCTGAGAGGGAGTTGATGGTGACACTTAGGGTTATTGTGTCTCCTAACGCGGTACTTGATGGAGCGTTAAGCGTAGCACTGATGTCTCCATAATAATAGATTGAACAAGACTCTCCAAGGGGTTTCTTCCCTATGGTTGGATCGATGAAGAACGCTCCACCTGATCTAAGATCGACAGCATATGGGATAATCAGGGCATTCGTACCGTTGCTGTATGCCTTCACTCCCCTGACGAATCCGTTTGACTGCCATCTCACGGGTATACCGCTGATGTTTGTCGATGTTCCGTTTAGGAGAGAGACACTCGATCCGTAGGTGAAGTAACTCCTTTCACCTACGAGATCGAAGGAGACGATATATTCAACTGGATAATTGAGATTGTTTACGATCATTGCAGAGGAATTCACTATTGTGTTTCCTGTCATGACGTTGTTCACGATCAGCGTTACATTGTTGTTGCGATATTCCTCATAGGTTATCGATGAGGAATGGATGGAGAATTCCGGAGTCATGTTCTGGGGGATGAGATTCCCGTTCTCGTCCATAAATACGTTATAGGATAGGGCTATGCTCTTGTTCTCTATACTATACGGTGACCATATCGGAACGCCCCCCCGAATCATGGGTTAGATTCAGGACAAAGAAAGAGGTGGCGATCATGGCTGCGGTCAAAATGACTGCCAGGAAAATCTTCCGCATAAGAATCAAAAGAGATAATCCTATAAAAAGTTTGCTCGGAATTTACCTACATACTATATTTAGAATATGGAATTATTGTGATTCTTCGGATCGGATGCACCAACCAAACAGGATCATTTTCAAAAAGATTCTATGCTTCACTTGACAATCATCCTACGATGATACATATCTCCATCTTAATTCGTTTAATATAATTACGAAATTGTGAACGCAAATAATTTCTTACCCATCAACGGTTATATACTAAAAAATAATACAGCACAGCCTTATTTTGTGCGAAGACTAAAGAGGTTACATATCTCTTAAGGCGCTGGGGTGAATCGACCTCGCTGGAGTGTTCCGACTCTAAGATGTGCCAACAATGGTCGAACGAAGAAATCTGATACTTGCAAGCGTCCTTATCGGAATGTTGATGTCAGCTATTGACACAACTATTGTTATACTTGCTCTCCCAACCATTACTGACCAGCTTCACGCTCCATTTCTCGATACTATCTGGGTAATTCTGATCTATCTACTGGTGCTTGCTGCTTTGACGACCCAGTTGGGACGTCTAGGCGATATATTTGGAAGAGGAAGGATATTCAACATTGGTTTCCTTGTGTTTATAGCTGGATCTGCAGCATCTGGAGCTTCGCCGAATGTAATGTTTCTGATAATTTCCAGAGCGTTTCAAGGCTTTGGCGCGGTCCTGATTCAGGCAAACAGCAGTGCCATAGTTGCAGATTACTTCCCACCAAAAGAGCGCGGAAGAGCATTTGGTATAACAAGCATGGGCTGGACAATTGGAGGAGCACTTGGAATAGTGCTTGGAGGAATAATTACCACACTTATAGGATGGAGGTATATATTTTACATAAATGTCCCTGTAGGTCTGATAGGCTTCTACTTCTCGATTATGTACATAAAGGATAATAAGAAGACGAAAACGACGATTGACTACTTCGGAACAGTACTGCTTCTTGTATTGCTTTCCCTCATTTCTTATGGCGCAGTAGAAATAGCCGGAAATGGCATTGATATCCTGAATCTCGTGCTAGTTGTTGTTGGCATTGTGCTTATAATACCGTTTATACTTGTAGAAAAACATGTTAAGGATCCTTTGATCTTGCTGAAAGCCTTTAAGGATCGTGTTCTATCGTTCTCCCTTCTTGCGGCTACTTTGCAGGCAATAGGTTATCTTTCCGTTCTGTTCATTTTGATAATGTATCTTCAGGGGATAAGAGGTTTCAGTCCCCTGGATTCTTCACTTCTGCTTGTCCCCGGGTATATTATTTCAAGCTTGTTCGCCCCCAGGATGGGAAAACTCTCGGATAGGGTAGGATCAAGAATAGTCGCGAGCATTGGAATATTCCTGATGGCGGGTGGTGTCTTGATTTATCTCATGATGGGACTGAATTCCACCTTGTACCTCGTGATCGCCGGTTCAATTGTTACTGGTTTCGGAGGGTCCATGTTCTGGCCGTCTAACAATAGTGCGGTAATGTCTGGGGCTCCCAGAGAACTCTACGGTTCGATCTCTGGATTGTTAAGGACTTTAAGCAATGTTGGAACACTCTTCAGCTATGTGATAGCAATATCCATAGCTGCCTTGTCGATCCCACGTTACATTGCATTCGAAGTCTTTCTTGGAGTAACCAAGCTGGAAGGCGGAGTTTCCTCAAAATTTCTTGTTGGAATCCATGCTGCACTTATAGCGAGCTTTTTCATCCTGGTCGCCGCAGGAATCAGTTCCCTTGTGCGTACAAAAGTCGTCAGATCTGAGGAGAATACCTTGAAAACGCCTGAAAGTGATTACATTGCAAAAAGGTAACTGTGCAGCGAACGTTCTCCGAATTTTTGTCTGAGCGTTTCCCAGCCTGCTGCAACGAATTTCTTAAATGCCTTGAACTTCTTAGCTATTCATGGAAATTGTGGTTGTAGGTTGCAAAGGTTTTGGGAACGTTCACTTAAGATCGATTAAGGACATTGATATTAGCATAGTTGAAAGAAACGATTCTGTCGCTGAGGAAGTGATGCAAAAGTACCGTATAAAAAAGAGATATTCAACCTTCGATGAGGCCATCAAGTCCGATGCAGATATAATCGATTTGGTGGTCCCGCATCATATTCATAAGGAAATGGCGATCAGAGCGATGGAAGCTGGGAAGAATGTTATAGTTGAAAAACCAATAGCAACCTCATTGAAAGATGCCGACGAGATGATCTCAGCTTCAAAAAAGAATGGCATTAAATTCATGGTGGCGGAGCAGTATTTCTTCGACCCATCGGTGAGATATGCTGCGAATACAATAAAAAATGGGATTCTTGGAAAGATAGGAACAATTATCGTGAGAGATCAGCGATACTTCGACAAGCCTGGATGGAGGACTGAATCTGATCATATGGGCGGCGGATCGCTCATAGATGGTGGAATACATTATATCGATACTTTGCTCAACCTCGGCGGAAACTACTCGAGAATAGAATCCGGAGACACACATCTTGGTTCATCAATTCAGGGCGAGGACAACGCCACAGCCTTATTCCACTTCAAAGGTGGATCTATCGGCTTCTTTTATTATTCATGGGCATACAGACAACCGCCTTCCGTTCCAGGAATCGAGATAATAGGTTCTGCAGGTTCCCTTTACGAGGATGTAAATTCCAGAAGCCAGTTAGATTTCAAATTCCCGGATAGAAAAACGGCATTTGGTGGACTCATACTCAACGGAAAGCCAGCTAATATTGAGTTCTATGATGTATTTGAGAAAGAATTCTCTGAATTTATTGAGTCTGTAAGAAATGATACCCCAGTGCCGTTTGATCCAAACCTTGCAAAAAGGGACCTGGCAGCCGTTCTCGAAATATATAACAACGGTTCGGATTCTTAAGATTTGTTTTATAACAGAGTTGCTTCTTCAACGAAAATCCAGATATCTATGGCCTATTGTTGGTCGCTGAAAATTAAATTTGTGAAAATATTGCACGAAATTTAGAACGAACTAAAATCATAACCTGCAGGTTATATAAATGCACTTTGCTGGGCAAAAGTGGATTGAATGCCAATCCATTTCTGCACTTCATTTTTTATAACTTTCAGCTTTACGATCTGTTTTCATTCACTCCCGACAAGATATCAATCAGTTCCCTGTCGTTCTTTGGCGGAAGGAGACATTCAGTTCTGCTGCATACTGATATCTGGTTCTTTGTAACATCTTTCTCAATGAAATGATTCAGCTTTGCAAGTAGATCGGTAAGTTCACTGTTCGCAAAAACAAATTCAGCATGTGGAAAGAAATTTTCCCAAACAGATCTTCTTACTTTTTCTAACTCAGGAGTGTTGTCCGGAACAGTAACAAGATATGGTTTTGAGATAGCGTGATCAATGGCAATCATCATGTACGAATGGAAAGGAGCGCCTCTTTCGATCTCGGCGTTAAATGCGTTTGCTATGTTCTTTGCCTTTTCAAACATATCATTATTTCCTGTGATCAGCGAAAGTCTGAGCAGGTTGAGCATATGAACTGAGTTGCCTGATGGAACAGCTCCGTCGTAGCCCTCCTTCAGCCTTACAGAGCTACCTGTATCATCTCTTGAACTGAAGAAATATCCGCCATTTTCAGTGTCTTCGAACAGTTCGTCTGTTATTTCAGCAAGTTTCAGGGAGAATTCCAAGTAGGTTGATTTACCTGTAGCAGAGAATAACTCAAGTTCAGACTGTATAACGTTGGCATAATCGTCCAAAAAACCGTCAGGTGAAACAAAACCATCCATGTAAAAGTGATGAAGTCTGTCACCTTCGAACATTTTATTTCTTATAAATTGCTCAGCTTCGATTGCATAATTGAGTAATTCATCCATGTTAAACGCTTTATAAGCCCTGACGAGTGCGGTTATCATAAGGCCATTGATGTCCGCAAGTATTTTTTTATCTTTAAACGGAGGGTTTCTTTTTGATCTGCCTAGCCTCAATTTTTCAAGCATGGAATAAATATTTTGCTCGAAACTTTTGGGTTCAATTCTCCTTTGAAGTGCTTCTTCACGGAGTGTCCTGTTAAGATGAAGCACATTCTTTCCTGGATTCCTTCCCGAAGCTTCGTCGAGATAGTTCCCATCAGGTCTCACATTATACAGCTCTGCGAATAAGCTCCCGTCCTTTTCTCCAAGAACGCGTAAAATTTCATTGTATTCCCAAACGTAGAACTTCCCCTCTTCCGAATCGCTGTCCGCGTCTATGGCAGAATAAAATCCCCCCTCCTGAGATCGCATCTCCTTAGTCATGAATCGAAGAATCGACAGCACAGTCTCTTTAAAGAGTTCGTTGTGGGACATCTGGTACCCTTCAGTATATGCGATGGAAAGCAGGGCCTGATCATAAGTCATCTTCTCAAAATGGGGCAAAATCCAGCCTTCGTCGGTTGAGTACCTGTGGAAGCCACCCCCTACATGGTCATATATGCCACCCAGCCTCATAGAAGTCAGTGTTTTTACACCCATTTCAAGAGCATTTCTATCTCCCGTGGAGAAAAAAACTCTGAAGAGGAACATTATGTTATGGGGTGTTGGGAATTTGGGTCTGGAACCGAAACCACCGTTACTGGAATCGAACATTGAGGTTAATCCTGCAAAGGCTTTTTTCCTGATTTCAGGTGTAACGGATAAGGCTGGTTTCTTCTGTTCTACTCGCATTAGTTCTGCCAGCGCCTCTGATCCACCTTTTATTAAAGCATCCTTCTTTTCCTTCCAGAATTCTTTTATCCTCTCTGTCAGTTCGATAAGTCCGATCTGCTCTCCCCTGCTTTCTTTTGGCACATAAGTTAGTGCCAGAAAAGGAACTTTATCTGGTGACATTATAATGTTCATTGGCCATCCACCGGACCCTGTCATCAGCTGGCATATTTTCATATAAAACGAATCAAGATCTGGCCGTTCTTCCCTGTCCACTTTAATTGAGATGAATGTTTCGTTCATCACTCTTGCCACTTCCGGATCTTCGAATGACTCTTGCTCCATTACATGGCACCAGTGGCATGTCGAATATCCTATGCTTAAAAAGATAGGTCTGTCTTTGTTCCTCGCCTCGCTAAAGGCCTCATCTGACCATGGGTACCAGTTAACAGGGTTGTGAGCATGCTGTTGCAGATACGGACTCTTCTCCGTTATTAGTTTATTTGCGAAATCTGGCATCGGCACGGTAATTTCGTCTTCATAATTATACTCAATGTAGCAGTTAAGACAATAGACAGCTGTGCCCAAGGCTCAGAACCCTAAAAATTTTCAAAACAACTTCGTTCTTCTTTATTAACGATGCTCGAATCACGGATTCGTGAAAATAGCTGTACTTGTGAGGCATGGTGAAAGCATATCAAACACAAAGGGAATAATATCGAGCGATATCGAAGGTTACCCGCTAACAAAGAAGGGACATTCACAGGCCGAATTTGCCGCCAAGCAACTTTCTCTCCTGAAGATCAATAGAATAAGAAGTTCACCAGTTCAGAGAGCCCGTGAAACTGCAGAAACTATCGGAGCGGAACGTGGTATTCGCGTTGAAACCGACGAGAGGTTGAGAGAATCTTACCTTGGAAAATTCAATAACACAGAGATTGGGGCGTTCCCTGCAGTAGGCAGGTCAAGGGCTGGACTTGGAGTCGAAACCTGGGAAGAGCATCAGGAAAGGATGCTGCGCGCCATTGAATCTGTCTCAGGCATAGAAGTCCTTGTATCCCACGCCCTACCCATCAGGTCAGCTGTGTCCAAATACATGGACCTTGGGGAAGTTGAAAGTTATGGCGTTGAGATAAGAAACTGTTCCATATCAATGATCGATGTAGAGAGAGGTAAGCTTCTTTCCCTCGGTTCGCTCTACGTGACTCCGAAGAATCTGGAATACATTTCTGATTTGATCGACAAAAAGTAAATAGATTTAATACTTACTATAAAATGCAAATAGAAACTAATTCGGTTGGTTCCATGAAGATATACGACACAATGCAGAAAAAAGTTGTTCCGTTCAAGTTGAGTAAAAACAGGATAGTGAAGATGTATGTCTGCGGCCCAACAGTATACGATAGCCCTCACATCGGACATGCTAAAACATACGTATTCTTCGATGCTCTCGCGAAGTACCTGAGAATCAAGGGATTCTACGTTTTCTATGTCCAGAATATAACCGATCTGGATGATAAGATAATAGCAAAGGCAGCTCAGGAGGGTCTGCCAACTGAGACAATTAGCAAAAGGTACTTCATGGATTATCTCAGGATCATGAGAGCTTTGAAGATAGACAGTGTGAACATTTACGTTCCTGCGACCATGGAGATAAGGAAGATCATTTCACAAATCAGGACTTTGGTGAGGAAAGATTATGCATATGAAACGGACGACGGCGTGTATTTTTCTGTTTCCAGATTTCCAGACTACGGAAAACTTTCGGGCCAGGATCTCAATTCACTGCGCTCAGGATCAAGGATAGATATCAACGAGAATAAAAGAGATTCCAGGGATTTTGTAATATGGAAAAAGATGAAACCCGGCGAACCTTACTGGAATTCCCCGTGGGGAAAAGGAAGGCCGGGATGGCACATAGAAGATACTGCAATAACTGATGCGTTTCTTGGAAAAACATATGACATACATGGGGGAGGAACCGATCTGATATTCCCTCACCATGAAGCGGAAATAGCGATAGAAAGATCCGCAAGTGGAAAAAAGATTCTTTCCAGATACTGGATACACACAGGGATGCTCAATATAGAAGGTGAAAAGATGTCGAAGTCTCTTCACAACTATGTCACAATAGATGAGATCCTCAGAGATTTTACACCGGAAGATTTAAGGTACGCCCTGCTCAACTGCCAGTTTAATACGCAGCTCAGCTTTTCAGGGGAATTAATGGAGGAATCCAGCAAAAACGTGAATGCACTGTCTTCCATATATAACAAATTGCTGCAGAAGGCTGGAAATGAGACCTTCGAGAACGACGAGGGGACCATAGCGTCCCTAGATTCGTTTCTCGAAAATAACTTAGATTTCAGGGGAATGTTTTCAAAGCTGATGTCCTTTGTAAATGAATGGAACAAAAAACTGGATACAATGGAACCTAAGGCGGCTTACTTGTCTCTGTCAGTCCTTAAATGGGTAAACGAGTTCACAGGAATAATAAGGGAATCTAAGACCACAGCCAGAAGCGACGACCTGATCCGCCTCCTTCTTTCTGCAAGAAAGAGCCTCAGGATTGCAAGGGACTTTGCAAGCTCTGACGCGATAAGATCTGGTCTGAAGAAGCTTGGCGTACACATCGAGGATCAGGGGAACGAGACTATATGGTGGTATTCTGATACTGAGGGTGAGGAAGAATGAAATCAGCCTTGATAGTTGTGGATATGGTCAACGATTTTGTCACGGGAAAATTTGGTTCTAAGGGTGCGATCGAGGTGTTAAAGAAACTTCCGAAGATCATTAGCAATGCCGAAGGAAAGATGGAGGTTGTCTTCACCCTGGATACGCATATAAGTGATGATCCGGAATTCAAGGTGTGGGGGGAGCACTGTCTTATAGGGACTCCTGCAAGCGAATTGGTACCAGAACTGAAAGGATTTCCCGGGTATCGCATAAGGAAGAGACACTATGATGCATTCTTTGATACCGACCTTGACGGTTTTTTGAGAGCGCGGGGAGTATCAATCCTTTTCATATGCGGTGTAAGCACTGACATATGTGTCCAACACACCGTAAGTGGAGCGTTCTTCAGGAATTACGAGATTAATGTTATAAAGAGTCTCTGCGCTGCCATCGATCCCAAGAGGCATGAGGAATCCCTTTCTTTCATGGAAAGAAACTACCAGGTGAGATTAATAAATGACAGTGAACTGCTTGTGGAAGTGAACTAATGTCTACATTCAATATTGCCAATGATGAGGATATACTTGCTGGTAAGGCATCGGACGTATATTTTGAGAGGAGCATGAAGGCTGTTTCCGGAGTAAAATTCAATGATAGAGTTACCGTTGAATTCACACTATCAGGCCCTCTTGACCCATGGGTCAATTTCTCTGGTCTGGATGAGGTTGTAAAACTGCTGTCCGGGAAACATCTGGATCTTTATAGCATTCCTGAGGGCACCATACTACCCCCCAGGGATTATTCAGGAGTCCCTATTCCATTCATGCGCATTGAGGGCAAATATCCGGATATTTCTGTTTTTGAAACTGCAATCCTAGGCTTCATATGCCAGTCTACAGGTATTTCGACTTACTCCTCTAAAATAAGGCAGGTGCTCGGGGACACAACGTTCATTTCATTCGGTATAAGGAGAATGCATCCGGCGATTTCCCCAATGATAGACCGTGCAGCTTTCGTAGGTGGAGCGGATGGAGTGTCGGGGATTCTGGGAGCCAAACTTATTGACGAGGAACCGGTGGGCACAATGCCACACGCCCTCTCTCTTCTACTCGGAGACGACAAGGCATGGGAGTATACTGTAAAAAATTCCAGAGATACTGCGAAGAAAACGGTTCTCATTGATACGTACGGCGATGAGAAGTTCATGGCCATAAAAGCGGCTGAGATGTTTCCAGAGTTAGACTATATACGACTCGATACGCCCAGCTCAAGAAGAGGTAATTTTGCAAATATAGTGAGAGAGGTGAGGTGGGAGCTCGACTTGCGTGGATTCAGGAATGTAAAGATCATGGTTTCAGGTGGACTGAAGCTTGAGAATTTATTAGAACTAAAAAAAGCGGGTGTTGCTTCATTTGGCATAGGGACATCCATATCTTCTGCGAAACCATATGATTTTGCCATGGATATAATTCAGATAAATGGGACACCGATCACAAAGAAAGGAAAATTTTCAGGAAAGAAAGAGCTATACAGGTGCAAAAAATGTCTCAGAGTCGAGGTATCGACATCTCCAATTGAAGAGAAAAAATGCGAATGTGGTGGAGAAATGGAAAACCTGCTCAAAAAATTCCTGTCCAACGGAAAACAGGAAAAAGAGTACGAATCTCCGAAAGAAATAAGGGCACGTACACTAAGAGAACTTAAAAACATTGAACGATTGTCCGCAGCTCAACCTATTTCTTGATCTTGTGATCGATATATTCCTTGAGAGCGACAGCATTATTCATTTTTTCTTCCTTTGACGAAAACAAAAATATGACGTCGTTTTTCTTGCAGATTTCTACCAGTTTTTCAGTGTCCGGATTCTTATCAAGCTCTTCGTAATATTTTCGCTTGAATCCCTCCCATTTTGCCGGTTCATGGTTAAACCACTTTCTCAGTGCATCTGTGGGTGCGACGTTTTTCATCCACATTCCAAGGTTCGCCTTCTCCTTTGTAAATCCCCTCGGCCAGAGACGCTCTACAAGAATCCTCATGCCCTTTTCGTCGCCTGAAGCCGAGTATATTCTTTCTACCCTGATCACAATATGATACCTTTTTGAAATATAAAAGGAATTTGTTTTAAAATACCCCGTTCTCCAAGGGATGGGTAAGGACAAAAGATTACAAATAACACCTATGCATGCCCACCATTGTTCGTATTGAAGTTATATGGACAAGCTGATGAAGCTTCTTTGAGTTACGAGAAAAATAGAAATGCAGCCCTGTCTAGGCGATCGGTCTAATATTACCTTTCGACTTCATTTGTCGTTGACATTACAAATTTTCTACTTTCCCCTTATTTTGGCCTTTACCGACTAAAAATTTCACTTCAAAACTCATACAAATGCGAATCAATTTCCATATGTTCTAGCATACGAATGTGAAAAAACATTACATTGAAAACATATATTTATGGGAGCATTTTTTAAGGGAATTAGTTTTTTACTGCGAGTATAGCACTAAACTGAACGTGGTTCAATGAACTGGACGGATTTACAGCTATGATCATGTAATTGCCTTTTTCAGCAGTGATGTTTCTTTCAAAAAGCCCTACCTCAGCGATTGTATTCTTCGATTTAGAATTAGGAGTTAAGTGAATTGTGACGAATCCCTTAGCGAGTTCGGCATAAAGGAAGTTGTTATCCATGTATTTATGTGCAAAATCGTTAACAAGCTTGACTCCTTGTGATTCATTGAAAATATAGATCCATAAACCATCACTAACGTTAACGGTGGAGGAACCTTTCGCTGTATGAACGGATAAATTGAATCTCCCGCTATTAGCAGTTGTGAAGTTCTGGACTAAAACTGTGTTGGGGCTTATGTTAAATGGCGAAATTACAAACGAGGTCTCGTCCTGTTTCATTATTGAACTGCTAAATGAAACATGTGCCGGGTCAGAAGGATGGTACAGTATTACTGCACCAGAAACTGCCGATACACTGACAACAATTAAGATCACGATTAAAGTCAATTTTCTTAGATACATTATTACCTACCTCCCAGTAACGGTGTATATACATCAATTTCAGCAACTGGCTCTGTAAACGTTGACGCCTCACATAAATAAGGCCTTTCTGCAGTCGTTGTACGTGTTAACATTACATTATACCGAAGAAACGCAGTGGAAAGGATAACGAGACCGGAGGGAACGGGAAAAGAACCAGAGAAGAATATATTTGTGTTAATCCGGAGAGAAAAACCCCCCAAATAGACAGCAAGAAAATGAAAGGAACGACCTAACAAAATAGAGTGCGGATTTATAGCACACATAGACATCATAATTATTAACGATATTTAAATATTAACGCAGTAACGAGCAAGATAATGAATGGTGTGAGAACGCCAAGTTTCATTCGAGATGGCACTCATTCATAGATCAGGATAATAGGACATACACCATTGAATAGGTGTCGGGAAAGATCACTGACGTCCTCTCCATGCTAAAGCACCGGAGGTCCCTGCTTCATCGGCGGTGCCTTTGCCATGACGTCCAAAGGTCTTATTCCATCTCACACTCAGATTCAATGCTACGGTAGTTAATCATCGACGTGGATGATTAAACATGTTATAATCGGTCGTCGGATTGGCCAGCCCGACGAAGGAGTAAGGTCGGTATGGAAATGCTTTTCTTCTCACGCGTGCATGGAACTGAATCATTTTATTTATATGGTACTGATGCTGAGTAAGCATCATGGAAAACAAGAAGGAAAACTTCAGTGAATGGTACAACGAAATTGTTGAGATAAGCGGTTTATCAGACAAGAGATATCCGGTCAAGGGAATGAACGTATGGCTCCCTTACGGAATGAAAATAATGCGGGAAATTGACAGGATAATCCGGGAAAGCGTTGAGGCTCATGGCATTGAAGAGGTTAATTTTCCAGTTCTTATCACAAGAGACCAGCTTTCAGTAGAATTTGAACATGTAAAGGGTTTCGAGAATCAGGTCTACTGGGTTACAAAAGGAGGTAATGATAAACTTGATGTTGAAATGGCATTAAGACCAACAAGCGAAGCTGCCATGTACGGAATGTTTTCCCTATGGATAAGATCGCACACAGACCTCCCGCTTAGGATATACCAGATTGTGAACGTATACAGGTACGAGACAAAACACACACGATCTTTCATTCGAGTCCGAGAAATCCACTTTTTCGAAGCACACACTGCACATGCCACTTTTGAGGAAGCAGAGAACCAGTTGCTGGATTACCTTGATATATGGAAAAAGGTTAGCTCGGAACTCTGTATACCTTATATCGTCAACAAGAGACCTGAATGGGACAAGTTCCCTGGCGCAATGTACACACTTGCCGGCGATACTCTGGTTGGAGGGCGTTCACTGCAGGTTGCAACTATGCATGAGTATGGGACGAATTTTTCCAGAAATTACAACATCACATACCTGAAAGATGACGGAACGCACGATTATGCCAACCAGACAACATTCGGTATGAGCGAGAGACTCCTTGCGGCAGTTATAGGCATACATGGCGACGATAAGGGATTAATCCTTCCTCCATCAATAGCATCGATACAGGTGATTATTGTCACAATACCTTCAGAAAACCCAAAGGTAAAAGAATATGCTCACAACATCGAGAGGATGCTCAAGGAAATGGGTATCAGGGCATCTACAGATGACAGGGACAATTATACCCCTGGATTCAAATATAATGAGTGGGAGATGAAAGGCGTCCCGCTCAGAATTGAGATCGGAGAAAAAGAATTCTCGAGAAACACCGTGACCTTTGCCTTGAGGCCCACAAAGGAAAAAAGAACGGCCCCCGTTGAAAGAATATCAGAAACCACAGCGATTCTTGACGAGATAAAAACGATCCTAATGAAGAGGGCGGAGGAATACATAAAGAACTCATCACACGTGCTGAATGACATCAATGAAATAGCTGAAGCAAATGGTTTTTTAATGGCTGGCTGGTGCGGGAGAAAAGAATGCTCAGACAAACTTGAGGAAAAATTTGGACTCGGCAACCTGGGGATACCATACGGTTCAAACGAGGGAAGGAAATGCATAGTTTGTTCAAGTCCAGGCAATGTTGCAGTTTTTTCGCATTCATTCTGATTCATCCCGGTATACGGTAGCGTCAGCGTCTGTTGAGTTCTTCTATCATTTCCTTGTATTTATTGGCTATTTCTTTAGCCTTTTTCTCTTCTCTCGATTCGCCGTATATCCTTATTATTGGTTCTGTTCCAGAAGGACGGAGAAGTACCCAGCCATCCTCAAGCATGATCTTCAGACCATCGGTCCTATCAATCGCCACGTCACCCAGCTGCTCCAGAAGAAGTTTCTCCATAATGCTCCACTCGAGTTCTCTTTTGACGGATGCTTTCTCCATATGGAATTCTGGAACCGTCTTTATCAACTCTGAAGGTTTCAATCCGGTAGAAGCCATGAGATCTAGAAAGAGCGACAGCGTCATGGCACCATCTCTGCAGTACTGATGAGGGCCGAAAATTACGCCACCATTCTCCTCTCCACCCAGTAATGCTTTTTCTCTGATCATTGTTCTAGAAACAATAGGTGCGCCCACTCTCGTCTTTATCAGCTGAGCACCTTTCTCCTTGCAGATTTCAGAAAGGGCATCAGAACTGCTCACGGGCGTAACGACTTTCTCTCCTCTCTTGACATGATTTTTCACTATAAGGCTAAGTGTGATATCACCATCGATAAAATTACCCTTCTCGTCAACAAAGACTGCCCTGTCTGCGTCGCCGTCGTGTGCCGCGCCTAGGTCAAATTTTCCAAGCTTCATTACAGAAATGAGTTCTGACAGATTCTCAGGTCTGGGTTCTGAGTTTCTTGACGTAAATTTCCCGTCCGGATTTGCATTCAGCGTGACCACCTTGCACCCAAGCTCTCTCAGTAGAGTTGGAGTTGTGGAGAATGCAGCACCGTTCCCGGTGTCTACAACGACCTTAAAATTTCTGCCACGTATGTTATCACGATCGACCTTACTCATCACTCCTGCAACGTATATTCCAGGTGCATTGTTATCCTGAAATACTCGCCCAATTTTATCCCAGTTTACTGTCAAGTATTTTTTATTGTAATATATGAGCTCAATCTTTCTCTCGGATTCCCTCTCCAGTTCAGTTCCATCGGATGCTATGCATTTTATTCCATTAAATTGCGGTGGATTGTGCGATGCAGTTATTATAACGCCCGGAATCTTGTTAATTTTACAGTAGTACTGTATGGCGGGGGTTGGAAGGATGCCAAGATCGATAAGATCGCATCCCGAGGAGAGTATGCCTGAGCAAACAGAGTCAAATATCATCTGCCCTGTGTCCCTTGTATCCCTGCCCATTGCTATCTTCGATCCAAAGAACGTACCTATTGATTTTCCAATTGCCAGAGAAAATTCAGCTGTAAGATCCTCGTTTGGAACTCCCCTTATGCCATTTGTTCCAAACAGCGGCGGGAAGTCCTTTTCATTTAGTTCTGCCATACACAACGAATACAAATGCATTATTTTAATCTCTTTTCTCTCTTAGTATTTTCGTTACGCTTTGTATTTCAGTCCCGATAATTCATCTTAGAAGGTCGAGGTATCGGTATGCTCGGAAAACCTGGGAGAATACGAAGTTGGGTGAGATAGCCCGGGCAGGGATTACTTTTCATTTTCAAAATAAATCTTGGATTATAAGAAATTATTCCAAAAAAGTCTAGTCTTCTGCCGAAGGCTTCACTTCTTTCTGAATATTTGTGGGTATTTTGTCTTTACTTCAATAACGAACATGTCCCTTGAAACTTGGCCCCCGAATCTTGCACGATCATAATTGGTGAACTCTGCCTCAACATTATCAAGTTCATTTACATATTTTTTCAGTGAATCGCACCATGAAACATCGGATAAGTCTGGTTTTTCGAGCAGCCCTTTTATTTTGTTTATCAGGTCACCCTTTGACAGTATGTTCTTTGGATCGGGCACTCGAAGGCAAGCTCCGTACAGTCCAGATCTGAAATCTGTCCACATTTTTTCCAGTTCATCATCACTCTCGTTTGTCTCCTCCACCTTGCCAAATCTGTAGACGTGCCCTGATTTATTTATCACTTTCTTTGCATCATTTATGAACTCATCTTTTGGTGAAGTACCGTTCTTTATACTTCGCTGGACAAGAATGACGGTATACTTCGGATACCATTTCTTACCATCCGAAGTCACATAAGTTGGTTCTGGGAATGCTCCCAGTTCCAACCATTCAGAAATCCTGGAGGGACTAACTTTTGATTTTTCAATTATTTCATCCGTGGTCAGCAGGTTCTTTGTTATGTACATCAGATCCTTTGAATCAAAAGGATTATTGTTTTCGTGATTCATTTTTTCCATGATTTCATGATGATCGGAGCGTAATTAAGGGGCAGGAAATATAAGAAAAATATAATATGTCCAGCTAAATATGTCAAAAAGGAAATCATGGAACGTAGGTCAACTAGGAACAACATTGCGAGAGCACTCTCTAATCCTGAACGGACAGCGATAATTGAGGTTCTGGCATCTGGAACACGCAACGTAGGTTCCATAGTAAAAAGTACGGGAATCCCTCAACCAAAAGTGTCCGCGCACCTCTCAGAACTCCGTTCGGTTGGCCTTGTTGCACCGCACAGATCTGGGAGAGAAATAAAGTATACATTGATACCAGAACCCTTAGAAAGTTACTCTATGTGGCTCGATGATCTTGCAGGATCCAGGTTTATAAATTCTATCCGTGACTCTAAAAAAAGAACGCCGGCAAAAGATGGCGATTTTTCAAAGGCAAGAACTTGCTACGATCATCTTGCCGGCAAACTTGGCGTGGAGCTCCTGCATTCTTTGATTGAGAAATCCTGGATTGCTGTTGACGATGCAAAGAAACCAACGTACAAACTGACGGATATCGGTACAGTCGGACTGCAGCACCTTGGGGTTAATATTCGATTTTATGAAATAGGAAAACGCATGTTTGCATACGGCTGCAGAGATGTTTCTGAGCAAGAATACCATCTGGGAGGTTTCCTGGGAGCGGTAATTTTGAAGGATATGATAAAGAAGAACATAGTTTCAGCAAAACCTCAGACAAGGACCTTAAAAGTCAACGGGAGCATAGCAGGATGGTTTTCAGGAACGCAGTGAAGTGATGCGAGATTCTCCTGCAGATGCAGGTGTTGCCATGTGTTATTTGTAGAGAGAGTATTCTCTACCTCTCCAACTTATGGACTTTGCCTTCAAAGCATGAAGAAGATTGTACATGTAAAGAAATGGGAGGAAAATACTAACAAGGAAAGTTATAAGATAGTTTCTTCCAGATCTCTTCATGGCTTTCGCTGCGTTTATAACTGTTGGGATCAGGAATATTAAAAAAATTGGATTCAACAACACTGAGAGCAATATGGAAAGGACAAAAATAGCCAACGTTGCGGAATAGATAAGAATGCCATAATAAAGAACATTCCTTGTCGCATACACCGATAGTGATGTTTGTCTGTTCGACCATTCTATGAACGTTCGAAAGTTGTCTGGAGAATTGATTATTGGCCTGGAACCTGCCACATAAGCTATGCTCTTCCCTTCCTTTTTGCAGAGTTTTGTAAGTGCAATATCGTCCGAAACAAATTCTGAAAAAAATTTGAAATTCTCACCAGACACTATTGATTTCCTAAAAGCAAGGGATCCACCCCACCCGAACCTTGTCAGTTTAGATTCCATCATGCCAAGGCCTACAAATCCCCAGACGAGTTTTACTTTCGACCAGAAGCCACCAACTGGCAAAAAATAAGGAAAGGTTGTGCTGATGCCGACATCATCGCGAGAGAATGGTGACAGGAGTCTACTTAACCATGTCTTTTCGACAGTGATATCAGAATCTGCAATCACGTAGACGTCGAAATCCTTAAAGCTCTTGATGGCGGAAGATATGGCTTTGACCTTTCCGCTGCAATGCCTACAATCAAAGTCAGATATTATATAATCCATTCCTGTGCCTTTCAGGTATTTCACAGCAGGATCATCTGAGGAATCAACGACGGCAATTATTTTGAAATTCCTGTAATCCTGTTCTAGGAGATGGCGCAAATTATCTTCAAGCGAGTAATCCATTCCCCTGCATGGAACTATGACCAGCGCCTTCAAATTCACAGTCTCTGTAGAATCTTTGTCCTTCCTACCTGAAACTGCAATTACTATCAGTCCAAATAGGAACAGCATCATGACGACGAAAAGAGCGATCGTCAACGGTTTCGAGAAAATAACACCTAGAGGAATCATGTGTTTTTATCACCTAGCCCACTATTATGAAACAACGGTTTTATATCCCATGGATCATATTTTTTCTATTTGTAATGGTAATGTAGTTCTAAACGCAACATTACCAGGAAAAATAACAACTTTTTCCAGATGTTTATGCAATAACCCAAAGGATTAAGATTCCCCTAAAAATACGAGATAGTTAGACCAGGGTGACCTCTTCTGTGTCGACCTGCCCAACCTTATCTATCTTGGAAATCAGTGATTCCACCAGATCAATTTTTCCCTCTTCATCAGGGACTATGACCTGAAGCCTTATCGCCTTGAGCCCAAAAGCCACTTCCTGGATTTCTGCGCTGTTTACTTCGCATACCTTCTTGAGATTCGCCCTTATCTTGTTCTCCAGTTCTGACATATCAACGTCGGAATCCTCTGGAAGGATCTTCAACACAACCATTACGTCTCCCATAAAATTCCCCTACGGCCCAATAAAATTACAGGACGGACACACATATTTGGTAGAGTGCTCCCTGCATTCCTTACATCTGCCTATCAGTTCATTTCCACAATTGGGGCAGAGGAAGATAGAATACCCTTTATCCACCAGCCCAACACCGCATGAAGTGCAAGTTTCTTTTGTTTGCATTATTACCACTTAAAACAATATTTTGCTATGATTGTTTACCTGCGTTTATATTTGGAAAATATATAACTCTTGCGAGATCATCTGGAAGATGGATTACATGTACTCCACAGATATTTAATCACCTGTTTCGGTCCTTCTTTTGCCATCTGTCAGATAGTTGGTCTTTCCAATATCTTCTGCAAATATTAGGTCTGCAAGATTTTTTCTAATAACATTCTTCCTCAGTTCTGTTACGATTCTCCTGAAATCTCGAAAATAGGCATTGACATCAAACTCGATTCTTGAATTGCGAAAGATTATGGCCTGCGATTTGTCGCCAGCATTCCTGTCCATTGGATCATCCGGATTTATCTTCACTATTGCGGCTTCCCTTATCAAATACCTGTGAACAAGCCCACCACGAATTATCCTATAGATTTCCCTGCTGTTAATTCCAGAGTATTTTGTGCCAGCCATCGAAATATAAGATGCAAAATTCTTGTTAGATTGACCTTTCCCGAACACCACTTCCTCCTCCCCGCCGTGTACCATCCTCCATATCCCGCCAATCATTTCGGAGTAAGCAAAAAGAGCAATGATGGCCATCTGCGGCCTATTGTTTGTAATGGCGCATTTCACGTCCGTGTACATTTCTCGCATTACGATATTGTCAACCAATTTTATAAGGCGCATATGTCAGGATTATCGTATTCTTTGTGAAAATATCTTCTGAACATAAATCCTAAGTTCAGGACACATGGCTCAGGGAATCATGTGCGGACTAGGAGAAGAAAACTTTCGCTTCCGATTCAGCTTCGCAAAATAAAAAATAAGTTTTACAGGTATACGAAGGAAAGCACCGCTCCAAACAGAGAGATTATGAAAACAACAGCAAAATTACGCATGTTCCATGCGAGGACTTTACCTCCATCTAGCGGACCAAACGGGATCATGTTAAATGTCCCTATGTAGAAGTTTATCCTGCTGAGAAATACAAACAGTGATGAGAACTGGAAATATGCAGGAGTCGCAATGGCCAGGATAAAGAAAACTGTCCCAAAAACCAGATTAGACGCCGGGCCAGCAAGTGCTATTTTTCCCATTCTCTCCCTGTCATATATCCCACCGATATTTACCGCCCCGGTAACTGCTATGACAAAACCAAGCAAAGATACTAGGACCGAAACGAGAACCCCTATCGGCCAGAGTTTGAATCTGGCGTAACCACCAAATTTTCTTGCGACCTGCCGGTGAGCAAGTTCATGGAACAACATCGCAACGATCACAGCAATGAAACTGTAGACGAGTATGGTAATTGCGATACTTGGAGGAGGATGATACCTGTAACCAGCATAAGACGAAACCGTGAAGGCAAAGGTGAGAGCGAGAATAGCAATGCCTAGGTCTTCTATTTCCTTTTTCGTGGAATCTGTTTCATAACGCAATCATTCTTCACTTCCATTGCCAATTTCAGAGAGATAGCGTATTAAGGTAATAATATCCATGGCTTTGGATATCCCTATGTCCAGCTCCGAAGCCATAATGATCGGATCCAATGGTATGTATTTCTTCGTCGCAATCTTTGTTAGCTTTTTGAGTTCAGGATCATCGACAACTGGGATCCTTCGCTGCTGGATCGCATCCTTGATGTAGAAATAGAGGTTTTTCGCCAGTATCGAATCGTCGCCATCCAGATGATGGTATATGAGGTAGATTGTGAGATCAGAGGGTTGCTTAAGATTTTCATTCTTAACTAGTTTATGTATAATTTCAGCCGATAGCTGTTCCATATCCTTTGTGCTCAACTCCCCAGTTCCTGGTTTCTTTGTCAAAAATTTCTTCACTTCTGCTATTTTATCTATCGGTATATCCGCGTTATAAAATTCTTCATTTGAACTAAACGTTTTCCTCTCAGCATATTCTTCTTTTAGAACTTTTGACGCATATGCAACGGTTTCTATAAGCTCCTTCCTATTGCCTATATTCTTCTTGATCTCTGTGTATGTATCTTTGTCCAGGATGGATTCATAAAACTTATCAGCAATCGCCTCTGCTTCGTTCACCATACCAGTGCTTATGTAACTATCTATGACCATTTTAAGTATCTCAATATCCACACTTTCCGGGTTTTCCAGGTACAGGGAGAGGATAGAATCAGTGTCATGATCTTCGTACAGGAAAGAGTATAGCAATCTTAAGGTATCGATTCTAAGTTTCCCATCCTGTGTTTTCTTCAATGCTTTTGTAAGAACCCTTTTGGCTTCATCTTTCTCCCCTGATGAGTAGAGTGCCTGAGAATAAAGGATTGCATTTTCAATTGTTGGTTGCTTACCGTACAGACCCTTCGCAATTCCGAGTGCTGTCTTTATATCGTTCACGCTGAGACATTTCCTCACGATCTTTGATCCAAAACTAACATAATCTCCGTCTAGGTAATACTTTATCAATTCATAACGGACTTCAGGGTTTCCCCAAAAATTTTCCACTATGAAATCCATAACTCCGTCAAAATCACTGTCTGTCGGCTTAAGTTTTTGTATTAGCTGTATTATGCCTGATATGTTTGATGTCTCGTAATAAAGCCGCGAAAGCAGTAATGAATCGCTGCAGATCTGTAAAATTGTTAATGCTTCGTCATATCTTTTCATTTCCAATAGAACCTCGGCGTAGTTCCTGGACCTGCTCATATCGTACCCTAGATCCTTTGCCTTTGAATAGTGCGGGTAAGCCCTGTTGAACAGCTTGTCTCTATAATACAGGTCCCCGATTATAGCCTCTATCTCAGGATCGCTATGCTTTTTATCAATATCCTCCAGCAATTTCAGTATATCTTTCGTACTGTACGCCGTCTGCATCAGACTGACATGTATTTTTAAATCGTCCGGAGAAAAATTCATGGAAGACATTATCTTTCCTGAAAGTTCCAGCGCTTTCTCGAGCTCATTAGAATGAAGTGAAAAATCTCTGTTCAACCTCAGCATAGCAGGCGAGTCCGATACTTCAGATCCGAAGAGACCGATCACCACTTCAGCGAAGTCCCAGTGATTTGTCTGCTTTATTGCTTTTCGGATAACCTCAATGTCGTTATCTACCAGCCCCCCTTCTTTTTTCATGTTAACAACAGTCTTATAAAATTCATCTTTGTCCCCTTTTTCAAGGTCCAGAAGTAGGAGAATCCTTGAAAATTCCAGACTATCGATAATCTGCCTCAGGTTCGTTAGAATTTTTTCTGCCTCTCCCATTTGTTTTTTTGCAGCAAATATTCTGGCACGGACATACATATAGTGCACATTGTTCTTATCATACTTTTCCCCGGAAAAGAGCTGTTCACATTTGTCAGTCATGTTCATGTCCAGAAGGGCATTGCAAACAGGATACCCCAGATCTGAATAATCAAATAAACTCTCGGGTTTCATCCCACTTCTGATTTCCCTGATACTCTTCAGCACGGAATACAACTTTTCGAATTCTGGAAGCCTAAGCCTTTTCTCGATGCTGGTTGAGAGTTCGGCATTGTCTTTATAGTACGAATTTGTTATAACGTACATAACGGCTAGCGACGATGTTCGCATCGCCATTTCTTCATAACCCGCATGCATTATGGGCCTGCCATAGAGTGCATCAACTATGAGCTTAAACTCTGATGCACCACCGCTTAGTTTCCTACTTATCTCAGAAAGCTGATTAATAGAAACTGAATCTGTTACTTTGGCGTATATTGCGTCAAGTACAAATCCATCAGTCAACAATTCAGGGTAACTTTGCATAACCGTCATTGCATCTTTTATTTTGCCTTCGAATAAAAGAGAGCCCGCGTAAAATCCACGGAAATTTCCTGGAATATTATCTATTGAACCAAGAAGTTCTACCAGTTTTTCGAACTCTCGCCTATCCACATAATATTTGCATAGATAGTTCATTGCGGAGATGTTTGCACGATCGATATTAAAAATTTTCTTTGCTGTCTCGTAACTTTCCAGAATTCTTCCGATCTTTTCTGAGACACCTAATTTTAAGGCGAGAAGTTTCAAATTGTCCGGTGACGCCGCAAGAGCAGATTCGAGATCATGTAGAGCTTCCTGAAATTGCAGGAGGTTAATTTCACATTCTATGGCCGTGATTTTATTATTCCCTTTTATTTGCAATATATCCGAATTGCTAATCAGATTGAGGCACTCTTTGTACAGTCCCTCGCTGAACGTTATGTCTATCACATTTTGAAGGACTTCTAGATCTTCCGGAGATGATTTAAGAATCTGCCTGTAAATCTTTAGCGCTTTTTTTATATCACCTCTACTGTATTTATTATCCGCATCCGCCTTTAAGACTGTGACATTGTCCGGGCATATGAGCATGCATTTGTCAATTGCTCTTTCGAGAATCTCTGTGGTTCCGGACCGTTTAAGAACCTGCAACGCCTGCTCGCATTCCTCTTTTGTTCTAAGCTGTTCAACGGGAAAAGACTCTGTGTAAAATTTAAGATCCCCGGAATTTGCTGAAAGTAAGAGCTCTACGAGATCGAGCTTGGGCTTAGCATCTTCCACTTTATCCCAGAAAAATTTTAACGCCAATACTCTTGTCCTATCATCTTTGATGGAGGAATAGCTTTTAATTACATCTTCCAAAACCTTTGAATCGCAGTGTTGAGAACACTTTTCCAGTATTGTCTCATCATAAATCCCCCTGGAGGATATGAGGGATGCAGCCATAGAGGAGTTCTTTGGGCTGTCGCACATGCCCCTTAAAATCTCTATGACGTGGGGAGTTATCTGCAACTCATGGTCCTTTCTGAACAGGTCTACTATAGCTGGGTAATTTTTTTGCTCCGCATACACATCAATCATGTTGGCAATGATTATCGGATTGGATGTGGAAAGCGAATAAAGATTCATGACAATGGCGACGTATTTGTCGTGAAACTTTTCATTCAAGAGAGAGAATACATCATTCAAGTAGCCTGTGAGCATTGCTAACTTTTCCTTGTCTTCTATAGAGGTGAATGTGAGCATCGCGCCGGCTATCTCCTTATATACTGCATTCTCATCAATCGATGATGCGGCTTGCAGTTCATTTACCAGGCGCTTGATCAATTTCGTATTTTTCTTCGTCAGACCAGAATTAGACAATGATCCCATGATATACTTTGTTATTATTATACCTACTGCGATTATCTTGACCACAATTTATAAAATAATATTCGATAAATTACACCTTATCCTTTTTCATTAAATTTTATGCCCAGAGTACCGATAATTAGCACTGTTTTTACCATATTGATGCACGCACTTATTTCCTATTCATTGTGTATTCAGTGAACTTCATGCTGAAAATACTGAAGACCCTAAGGAATTAAGAAACAAATGCAACGAAGAGGAGACTTTACTTGACAGATTCGTTCTTCCTCATCTGGTAACCATACAGCTTCTCGAACTTCCCAGAAATGTAACCTTTTCTTAATTCACCGTAAGATCGAGCGTTTTCGGTTGCATATTGCAACAATTTTTTGTCATTAGATCTTATAACTTTTGAAGGGACGCCTACAATGAGACTTTCTGCACTACATTTGAATCCTTCAGTGACGAGTGCTCCACCTCCAACTACCGATCCATCAGCTATATTTGCGCGATTCATAACAACAGAACCCATTCCCAGCAAGACGTTATCGCCAATAATACATCCATGAACAACCGCGTTATGCCCAATTGACACATTGTTCCCGATTATTGTTGGATCATTCTCATCACAGTGTATTGTCACATTATCCTGCACGTTGGTGTCATTGCCTATAGTTATTTTTGCCAGGTCTCCCCTTATTACCGCACCATCCATTATTGCAACTCGATCCCCTATTTCAACGTCACCAATTAAGACGGCGCTGTCTGCTATGAAGCAGTCACGTCCAATTTTTATTGACATAGTTATTTATCACATTCTCCCTTATTATTTTATTTATGTCATATATGTAAAATAAATCATAAAGCTTATATAATATAGTTGTCTTGTCAGACATATCAGTCGAGAAGAAATTGTCCTACTGAATAAAAGGTGAGAAATTGTCAGTTCCATATAGGATTACGGTAAGAGTTTCGAAGGAGACTATGGATCAACTGGAGGATCTTGTGGAGAGTTTCCAGTATGAGAATGTTTCAGATATAGTCAGACGTGCGATCGATGAGTTCATAGAACGAAACTACAGGAAAGGCCCAACAACAAAGATAGATCTTGTGTTGCCAAAGAGGATGATTCAGGATCTTGAGAAAGATCTGGATCAGGGTACAGCAATATCCCTGGATGATCTAATCAGGGTAATCCTGAGAGATTACACACTCAACAGGATGAACAAGGAGATAGGGGAAATTTCCAAAGAAGGCGGAATAGAATAATTTCACTTCCGCGAAAATACAATTTTGCCTTTTTCCGGAGCAGATACGCATTTTAAAGACAAAATAAATAACACCTATAGCTATATTCTCTGAAATGGTTGTAATTCGTGAAGATATTTCAGATCTTAAGCGCCGATTCGGTGAGAACGCTTCGAATGAACTTACTTGGTTCTCCGGTATAATCGGTTTTTCAATTGATGTCACTTCAGATGCTATTAAAATCGAGTTGAATCCTGACAGGCCTGATCTTTATTCTTTTTCGACAATGTTTGACGCAATCAGGACCTTTAAGAATCCCGAAAACCTCTCTGGAATAGCAATGAAGCCGCCACCAGTATCACTTCATGTATCAGATAAAGCTTTGAAGCTAAGAAGATATATATTATGTTTCTGGGCAAATGGCTCCACACTCGGTGATAGGTTTAACGAAATCATAGATTACCAAGAAAAACTGCATCAAACGATAGGGAAAAATAGGTCGAAATTTGCCATAGGAATACACGACCTCAGGAATCTAAAGCCACCTTTCCGTTATATTTCTGCAGGACTTAACGAGATATCATTCACGACTTACGATGAAAAAATTACAGGAACACCTGAAGATATACTGAACGGCCACGAGCTTGGGAAGGAATTCGGACACCTGATCCCGGACAGGGATTACGTTCCGCTCATTCTGGATTCGGATGATAATGTGCTTTCTATGCCGCCTATCGTGAACGGAAATGCCTCAAAGATTTCAGAAATGACCAGCGACATATTCGTTGATATAACTGGCAATGACTGGCCGTCCACTCGTTCTGCGTACTACCTTGTTGCAAATTACCTAAACTCTATAGGCTTTAAGCTTCATAAAGCAGAACAGGATGGAGGATACCGGAAGGACCTCCATACTTATAACGATCGTAAGGTGCTTATTTCCCGCGCCGAAGTCGAGGGGGTCCTTGGAACCAGGCTAACTAACACAGAAACCAGTAGTGCGTTGAAAAGAATGGGTTATGTGGTTGAAGAAAATCCACGCGGATTCTCAGTCTTTGTTAAAGGATCAAGGATTGATGTAATGGGGCCGGTGGATGTCATAGAGGATATCGGGAAAGCTTACGGATACGACAATATCGCAAGCAGAAAACCGCAATTGAGCACTATCGGATCAACGTCAAAAGAATCTGAGTGGAAAGATGGTATACGGGAGCTTCTAGTTGGCTTCGGTCTCCAGGAAATTCAAACATTTTTCTTGTCACCATCAGTATATTACCAGGGAGTGAATTATTACGGTGACGTTGAGGTCATAAATCCCAAGAGTTTGGATTATAGCATCCCAAGGGATCGATTGATTTTTGGAATGCTTGATTTCTTCAGACTGAACAAGAGGAGGAAATTGCCACAAGAAACATTTGAAATAGGAAAGGTAGTGATTCACATGGGTGAGAAAACACACTTATGCATTGGCTTGACAAATTCTAAGGCAGGTTTCTCTGAAATAAAGAGGATAGTTGATCCATTTCTCTCCAGGTTGAATATCCAAAGGACTGACATTACGCAGACCAGTTATTACGGTTTCATACAAGGTCGGACAGGATCGCTTTCCGTTGGCGGAAAGGAGATCGGGCTCATCGGAGAGATACATCCTGCGCTACTCGAAAAATTTGAACTTGTTAATCCCGTAGCAATGGCAGAGCTTGATCTTGATTCTATAATCCAATAGATAACAAAATCACAGGCGTTATGAAGAAAAGGCCGTTTCCAGCTTTTCAAGAGTTTCCGAATCGCCTTTGTCTGCCGCTTTCTTCAGGATCCTGATGAACTGTGAAAGCATCTTATCGATCATAGATTTTATCATTGCGCCCTTTACTGAATCGAGATCATTCCCCTTCTTCAACTCAATGAACATCCTGTCAACCTCGCGCTTCGCTATCTGCTCCATATAATTATAGGATTTCTCTATCAAATCTTCAATCTGCATTTCCTTTATTTTTGCTTTCAGGTTTTCTATGCTTTCGCAAATTATTTTTTCGGCAGATGCGATTTCACTTTCCTTCTTTGAGAGGTTTTTGCTTACCTCCCTGGTAATATCGTCAAGATTTACTATCTCCCGACCAGGTATTCTGGCTATGTCGGCTTCCACGTTCCTTGGGTGCGATATATCGATAAAAATCTGCTTCTCCCTGATAGCTGGATCTATTGAAGACTTTCTAACGATAATTTTCTTTGACGAAGTTGCGACAAAAACAACGTCAGAGGAACTGATTACTGACGGCATGTCATCAAAGTAGTGTGGAACAGCCCCGTACTGCTTTGAAAGCTGTGAAAGCCTATCAGCGTTCCTTCCTATCAACGAAATATTCGAAGGCCTGTATTTAAGAAGGTATTTCAGGAATTGCTCGGCCATTCTTCCGGTGCCTATTATGGAGATCACAGAATCTGAGATGCTTGTTTTCTTGCTGGCTCTCTCAACTGCAATAGCAGAGATGGATGTTTTTCCCCTCGATATCTTCGTTTCCTTCCTTACCAGCTTTCCAGTGCTTATCGCCTTTCTCAAGATCAGGGAAAGGAATTTGTTCGATCGATTCTGTTCCAGAGATTTTTCAAAAGCTTCGCTTAATTGACCAAGTATTTCGTTCTCGCCAATAGACATGGACTCCAGGCCGGCTGCAACCCTGAAAACATGCCTTAATGCATCGTCGTCTAGCAAGATCTCAGGAAATTTTGCCCTGATACTATCGATCTCTCTCTCTTCAATGGAAAAATATACTTCGCTTCGGTTGCAGGTGGAAAGCACGATACCTGAATCTTTACCCAGTTTGTTCATCATTGAATTCCACTCCCCGTCACTGAAAGCGGAAGCCTTGGCAAACATAACTGGATCAGTTTTGAAGTTCCATGGAATGACAGCAAATTTTAACATGTTGAACTACCTATCTAAAGTCAATCAGAATATTCCAAAAATTACACTCATTTATTTAAACATTGATTTCAAAAAAATAAAGAAATATTTGGAAAACAGTTGCTCAAGAACAAATTTAATGGATATTTTATGTCTTCATTATGGCGCCCAGGAATATCAACAGGCCAATTACTACCCCGATGACAGCAGCCACAACATAAAACACTGTCCCCAGGACAACGTTTTGGAGCAAGTGTATGCTTGGCATAAGGAAATGCCCCACATATATTTCAACGACCCCAATAACAAGTCCGCCTACTACGAGTAACCCTCCGACCATCCGACTCTTTCCGCTTCCGAAATATGCTGTAAGCGTTCCCAGTATAACCATTGTGATGGCCAGCAGGGCCCATATTACAAAAGCAAATATCAGGGAGTTAAACCACCCACCAAACATGTATGCCATTTTTTTAACACCTTAAAGTTTTATACCCGTTAAAGTTTTTGTATCTATAACACCGTCTATGGTTCTGATTTGATCCAGGACTATTTTTCCCAGCTCACTGTAATCCTTGGCATCTATTTTCGCTATCAAATCATACTCACCAAACAGAGGATGAACTTCGGTGACATAGTTAATTTTTGAGATTTTATTGTATACCTCGTGCTCCTTGCCCGGAACTGTACTTATTAATACAAATGCTATAGACAAATAATCATCCCTTCATTCTACAACTCTAATAATCATATAAATCTTTTTGAGTTTTTTTGGTTAGTCCATCAAATAGTATACTCAGAAAAGTGTTTTACTTAGAGGGGCATGTACATCGGTTACTTACATTCGTACCATACAAGGTTGTTACAACGCACGATCAATAGAGATTTGTTCAATGAGTTCATAGATTCCTAATTAACGCGCATTCCATCCTGCTTGTTAATTCAAAAAGATTTGTGACCAGAATTGCATTATCAAAATAATGATATTATTCGCGACAAGTCAAGAACATGCAAATTTCTCCAGAATGCCGGATCGAAAGTGAAAAAGATCCCAACAATTGTTTTTGAGTACATCTAAAATTATGTATGTTTGCCAAGATCGTCATAAGTCAGATTATTATATAGAATCGAAATTGTGTTCTCAATTGGAAAAATGAAATTAAGTGCAGTGATTCCAACGATCAACGAAGGAAGGACTATAGGATACGTTATAGACGGCTTGAAGACTCTTGGAGATATAGAAGTTATTGTCGTGGATTCGGATTCCACGGACAATACAAAGGAAGTTGCACAATCAAAAGGCGCTAAAGTAATTAATGAACAAAAGAAGGGTTACGGTGTAGCTTACAAACGTGGATTGAGCGAGGTTACAGGCGACATAATAATATGCATGGATGGAGACGGAACTTATCCAACGGAGATTGTAAAACCATTGATAGAACTGCTGGAAATAGATCAAGTGGATTTTGTTTCCGGTGAGCGCCTGACACTCAGGACTTCCAGAAACTATACAACGCTACACTATGTGGGAAACACAGTACTGAATAAAACAATAAGTTTCCTTTTCAAATATGAACTAAAGGACTCCCAAAGCGGCCTGTGGGTCTTCAGAAGACAAATTTACGACAAAATGAGGAACCTCAGTGACGGTATGTCGTTTTCCCAGGATATCAAGATAGAAGCCATACGCCTTGGAAAACTGATCGAGGTACCGATAAACTATGGAGTAAGGGCCACAAAGTCCAATCTCAGGACATGGAGAGATGGGCTTTCAAACCTGTTTTATATCTTCGTAAAGAGAGTTAACACATGATTCTTACCTCTGTACATAGTGCAATTCAAACCTTAAAAGACGCAGAAATGGATCGTGAATTGCGAAAACTTGAGAAAAGTTAATAGGCTTGTCTGACAATTACCCATGCATATGCCAATAATAGGGAAAAGAAACAGAAGGGATATTGAGGGCCTGACCTCCGGCGGCAGAAAGTTTATCGATCTGAATGATTACAAGTTTTCCGGAGAGATGGAAGACACAAAGTCAGTCGTGCGCGTTGCTGAGATAACTCGCCTTGAAGACCTGAGAAAGATATCGCCATACATATTCGATGGGGATATACTCATACTTGACTGCACGTCTGCTTTCACCGAAGAATACACAATAAGAAGAATAACCGAAGAGGTAAAGAAACTGGTGAAAGACAATAATGGAGATGTTGCCGGAATCAGCAAGAACTACCTTGTTGTGACGCCTCCGGGGACAGTAATAGACCGAAACAAAATAAAAGCCTATTAAATCACTTTTTTTGGTTCGAATCTTTTTCTTGAAATTTCTCGTTTATCTTTTTTGCAACATTGAAAGCATCAGTTACGCATGCGGGTATTCCAACTCCGTGATACGCTGCACCTGTCAGATATAGTCCCATAGGCAATTTGGATTCTACTTCTTTTACAATGTCAGAATGCCCCACTTTATACTGAGGAAGAGCATTGAACCACCTGATAACTTTTGTTTTAACTGGACTACCACTGATATGCACAACCTCCGAGAGTTCTAAATTTGTTTTTCCTACAAGTTCTTCATCGGTCATGTCTTCCCATCTGGCATCTTCAGGTGTGCCGATAAAGCACCTGACCAGAAAGTAATCATCAGATTTCGCATATTCCCACTTCATCGTTAGCCAGGTAGAAGCAGTCATAAGCTTTCCTTCCTTTGGAGACACAAGGAATCCACTTGATCTGAACGGCGGATTGAAATCCTCCTTTCTGTAAGCCAGAATCACTATGGCCACAGACGTGTATGTGATTCCTGAAAGCTTCGCTGATAGCTCTGGAAAATTGGATTCAAGGATCTTAGCAGATGAGAAAGCCGGTACAGCCAGAACAACCGATTTGCCCTCAATCTCAGATTTTTCAGTTCCCAGCTTGAACATTCCATCACGGATTGCCAAGCTCGTTGCGTTCTCCCCCTTGATGATTTCCACACCTTCAAGCTTCTCGACGATCTTATCGGTCATGTACGACATCCCGTTCATGAAAGATGCCGACCCTGCTCTCTTTGCCTTGTTGTTCTTAGCAGAATTTCTCATGGCCAATATCAGACTCCTGTTCTCCTGGGCAGCTTTAAACAATGCGGGCATCACTTCTTTTGTGCTGAGACGATCGGAACTGCATGCCATTATTCCACCTATGAGCGGATCGACTATCGACTCTTTGAGTCCCCTTCCAAATCTTTTCTCCGCAAGCTCCCCTATACCTATATCCCCGTCTATTTTTGTCTTTGGCAGAAATATGTCCATAGAGCATCTCATCAACTCGCTGAACGAAAGGATTCTGGAATTTATTAGGGGACCGACCTTTGTAGATGGGAAGCCCATGACAAGGCCCTCGGGTATAGGATGAAGACCGCCACGAGTCCAGATATATGCCTTATTTGGCAATGGCTTTATTATCTCTTTTTCCAGCCCAGTTTTTTCGAGAAGAGTGTTCATTACGGGATATCCCATAACAAAGGTGTCCGGTCCAGCTTCACCTATTAACTCTCCAAGAGACTCTGTTCTTATTTTTCCGCCGAATCTGTCACTTCCCTCTATAAGTGTGATCTTTAAGTCTTTTCGAGAATCATGAAGAAAATATGCGGTGGATAGCCCGGATATCCCTCCACCGATTATGATCACGTCGGAATAAAGTTTTCTCATAGGTTACTACAACTCCCTTAATACACAGTATTTGTGGATTCGTTATAGCAGTTAAAAAGATAAAACTCTGCTTCGATCCAATCGAACGCGGGGGTTAAATAGTTGCTCTGTTCACACACTTCCAACCCTCTTGGTCTGGCTATTCGTTATTATGTCCTTCATTTTGTATTGAAACCTTATCAGCAACGCGGCGCCAGACAGCACAGTTATTGCGGCAAGAGCAAATGTTATGCCGTACCCAAAATAAAGGGCCAGCAAACCTGCCGTCACCCCGCTTATAATCTGTCCAATGCCCAAGAAGGAATTATAATATCCTATGGCTTTCCCGCGGTTCTCTGGCAGGGCAAGTTTTGATATTGATGTCGACCATGATATGCTTATAAAGCTCCAGAAAAGGCCCATTATAGCATATATGGCTATCCCCAGGTAAAGTGAAAAGCTCAGAGAACCAAAGAAAAAGGCAAGGACCATAGCTGAAAACAGTATTCCGACCCGTGAAAATAATGCAATACTGAGTGTTTTGGCTATACCTATAGAATTCAACAACCTACCGCTGAAAAGGAATGCAATTGCAGATGCAAAATCATTAAGCAGGTACATTATGAATATTTCATCCTGGGTTCCTCCGAGCTTGTCTATCATGAAAACTGGAAAAGGCACGAAGAACAGCTGGAAGGCAAACATGAGGAAACCGGTGTAGAAGATGTAAATTTTTGTCCGCTGAGCAAGCTTTGAAGTCCCGTTATTCTTCCTCGATGAGATTATGTGTATCATATAGTTCGGGAAATAGCGTATCTTTTCTGTCGTCCTCAGAGAGAAGATGCTGGCCAGGGCGCCCGTATTCCTCTGGAGTTTCTTTACAGGCTCCGGCAGTAAAAATATCGCGCTTATGCCTGCCGCAAAATAAATAAAGGCTGCTACAAGATACAGATAAGGAAGGAGGCTGTAACTGATACTCGCGTAAACCGTCATAAGTACCAGACCTACTGCAAGCCCTGCAATCAGACCTATGTATGAGAAAATGTTGAATGTTGACATTACATTCGGCCATTTTTTCTCTACCGTACTCTCCAGTATAAGAAGTGTGGCAACTGGAGTGCTGGCAACAGCCACAAACTGGAATATAACAAGCGTCAATATGTACATTCCCAGAGTTTTGGAAATTAGGATCAAAAGTAGCGAAAGAAACGACCCAACGAACCCGATCACAACGAAGACCTTTCTCTTCTTCAGCTTATCCGATAGATTGCCCCAGAATATCAGTGCCGGTACGCTTGCGGCGGAAGATAGTGCGGAAACTATACCAACGTACTCGACATTCGAATGTAGGTAAAGGACTACGAACAATGGAATCAGAGGTGAAATTATACCACCGGAAATATTTGAAAGAAGATAGCTTGTGAACCATGCATGATCCGCTCCTCCTCTCGCGGATTGCCTGATCTTCTTTCCTGATAGTAAATCGGTCATATCAACTGCTCATTTCGACCGGAATCGCCACGTTATTTATTAATTGATCAGCAGATATTTTTTCCATCTTGCTGTCAGGCACGAGAAACTCATCATATTCACCTGATTTTTAAAATTTTCTTCCTCATGTAACTGCCCTTTTCAATTATCTCATAGGCAGTGAGCCTTTGATTCGGAAACAGGATATACCGTTCAGGAATGGAGATACCAAATTTTTTTAAAAACTCCCTTGGTAAGGAAGTGGACATTTCCAGCAACATCTCAGGTTCAAAATATCCGATGCTCCTCTGGTATAGAAATAGAAAATGCATCTCCTGGAACATGTCCGGCGCATTTATCATTCCATTGTCGGTTCCAAGCATCAACGGTATCCTGTATTTCAAAAATCTGGAATAATCCGGCCGCTTCCCGTAGAACACATTCGATCTTGGCGTAATGACAACGTGAGCCCTGATGTCCCTTATGATCTCAAGATCCGAATCTGTAGCTTCCAGGCAGTGGACAAGAAGATCAGGCTTCAACTCCTTCAGTCTATTTGCGTCTTCTCGCTTATTCTCGCTGAAATGCATTGCGAATATCTTCTCGTTCTTTCTGACCAGTTCGGCCGCAGACATCATATGACTAATGGCGACGTCAGAGATCGAGCTTAAACCCAACCCCACAGATCTGTCGAGGACATCGGGCAAATCTCTGTCTCCATTTACTGGCCTGCCGAGAGCCAGGGCCTTTATTCCATCAAGCCGGGAGGCTTTCAGTAAATCTATTCCCTTGACACCAGATTCACGGAAATCTAGGAATGCAGATGTCCCGGTTGCCTTCATTATCCTCTGGGCGCCTCTCATGCTGGATATAATTATATCATCTGAAGTACGCTCGAGAGCTTTTGCTTTGAAACCACCAGGGCCAACGATTTCCGGGATTCCACCTTCTGGAACATTGTCCATGAAAAAGTCCGCTATATGGGTATGTGCATTGACAAACGTTGGAACGAGAGTTCCGGTAATTCCACTATTTGAAATTTCGTCCGAAAAAGCCATTCCATCCTCAGATATACTTACACTTCCTTTTAGGAGTTTTGAGCCTGTAAATATATTGCCCGATATCCTCATTATCCTTTCACTACACCCATGGGAACCATCCTCGCTACAGGTAGCGTCAGCTTAGCTCCGGTGACAGCCTCCACAACCTCATCTACGTCCTTGTAACTTCCAGGTGCTTCCTCCGAAACAACGTTCTTATTTTGTGCTCTCAAGTATATTCCGTTTTTTTCTAGAGCTGAGACAACCATGCCGCTGTCAAACTCTGCCAGGGATTTTTTCCTGCTTATTTTTCTTCCCGCTCCATGGCAGCTGGAACCGAACGATCGCTCTTCATTTCCGCTCGTTCCAACGAGAACGTAAGAAGCGGAACCCATATCTCCTGGAATAAGGACGGGGTGGCCATATCTGGAAAATCTATCACCCTCAGGCATCTCATCTGATGCAAATGCCCTGGTCGCTCCTTTCCTGTGGACGATCAGCTTCCTCTTTGATCCGTCAACATGGTGCTCCTCGACCTTGGCTATGTTGTGAGCAAGGCTGTATATGAGCTCCACTTTGGTGCCAGGAAATAACTTGCCGAAGACCTCCCTTATGCTGTTCACAATGATCTGGCGATTGACAAATCCAAAGTTCGCTGCAGCGTTCATGGCGGCAATATAGTCCATACCCAAATTACTGTCGAGCATTACGGAGTTAAGTTGGCGATCCACCGGATGCTCTACGACACCGCTTTCTCCACTATTTATTGAGTGAATGTAATCAGTTGCAACCTGATGGCCCAGGCCTCTTGAACCGGTGTGAACCATGACCGTAACTGTATCTTCACCTGATATGCCAAATTCCTTTGCAACATTTGCATCAAGTATTTTTTCGACCCGCTGGATCTCCAGGAAGTGGTTTCCTGCCCCCAAAGTCCCTAACTGTTTTGCCCCTCTCTTCTTTGCTTCTTTAGAAACCTTCCCTGGATCAGCACCTGACAGTCTTCCGTGCTCTTCCGTGGAAGCCAGATCGGATGGTTCAGCAAATCCGTTCTCGAGGGCCCATGTTGAACCATTGATAAGTAAATCTTCAACATGGGATTCATTTAGGTGGAACTTCGTGCTACCGATTCCCGACGGGACCGCAGAAAATAACAGATTCGTCAATTCCTTTATCCTTGATTTCACATCAGAAAGCGGAGCATCTACCCGTACAAGTGAAACCCCACAGTTTATATCGTAACCGACGCCTCCTGGGGAGACGACGCCATCATCAAAGTCAAATGCTGCAACTCCGCCGATCGGGAAACCATAGCCCCAGTGGATGTCAGGCATAGCATATGAAGCCCTCACGATGCCAGGCAGCATTGCAACGTTCATGACCTGCTGTACGCTCTGATCATGCGATATCTGCTCCATCAATCTGTCACTGGAGTATATAATCCCTGGAACCTTCATCCTTGGATCGCTTGACTGGTAGATCTCGTAGACGAAAGGCTCTCTTTGCCTAAGCTTGAACTCTGGCATATAGATGACTATATCCCTGAACGATTTATCCTTTTTGCTGACATCCAAAGAAAGACTGAATAATTAATATGCTCACAGCATTATCTATTCATCGTGAGTATCGAAGTAAATATAGATAACTTTGATGAGAGACTGAAATTTGAGATCAAGCTTCAAATTGCACTGAGGAAAACTGCAATAAAGACCAGCGAGTATTATACGGACAAGGAAAAATTCAACCGCTATATAAAGGAAAGAGATGAGAAATTGGAGTCCATCCTCAAGGTGAAGGGCGATTTCAGCATATTCGAAAACCATGAAAAGATATATCCATGAAAATTAGACTAAAACTCCTCCTTTGCCTTTGCTTCCGTATTTTATGGGATTTGTTTGCTGTAAATTTTTCGTTCGCAATTCATCTCCTCTCTGAAGATCGGGACTTTCCTGCTCAGAAAATTGTAAGGCCCCTGGCATTCCGTCTGTATTCCTATAACACATTATCAGGAGTTAATTGCTTCTCCTGCAACTTTTCCCATTGATATTTAGGGAGAACAGGACTTCGAAATGTGTATATAACGCTGAGACATTCATTAGCATGGCAAATGAAACCATAATATTCAAAGAGCTTGAAGAAGATTTAAAAACGATCAAGAGGCACATTTCAATTATACAGACACTCATGAAGGAACAACCTGCAGGGATCATAAGGATTTCCAATGAAACAGGAATACCGCAACACAAGATCAGATACTCCTTGAGGGTCCTTGAAAATGATGGGCTGATATCACCTTCCAAAGAAGGAGCAATCCTTACTCCGAAGTTTATAGAAAATAGGGACCAGATTGCTGAAGAAGCCAGAAAGTTGTCTGAAGACGTGAGTGAACTTTACAAAGGATTGAAAGCCACTTTGATTAAAAGGTAAATTATATTATCTAATATTGCTATAATGCGTTGAGTCTGGTATGTTGCACTGGCATGCAAAGGAGCATCCGAACGAAATTGCGAACGATTATTTGGTGAGGCTGGCCGAGCCCAAGGATGCGCGTGGCGTCATAATGTGCATGCAAAGCGTCATGGATGAGCGAATATATCTAGTGGGGGAGTATTATATGCTTACCGAGAGAGGTGAGCAGGAACGCCTGAAAAATCCAGACGATGCCACTTTTGTATGTGAGAAGGATGATCAGATCATTGGTGTTCTCACGCTTCAACGGGGTTTTCATCGAAAGAATAGGCACACTGCAAATCTAGGTATAGCCATAAAGAAGGGGTATCGCCACAAAGGTATCGGTACCAAACTAATGCAAAGAAGTTTTGAATGGTGTAAACAGAATGGTATTAAGAAGTTGAACCTCGAGGTATTTTCGTCGAACACCAACGCAATAGAGCTTTACAAAAAGCTGGATTTCGAAGAAGAGGGAAGGCGTAAGAATCAGTTTTTCATGGAAGGGGCCTATGTTGACGATGTTTTTATGACGAAATATTTTTAATGTTCAGCGATAAAAACCGGATTGGGTGTTATATATAATGTCGATTAAATACATGTCATATCGAATAGAATATCCACCCCTTGTTTTGTTGAACAATGACTTCCATGAAGAGAAATTCGCTGGGCGAATATATCATCCTACACGAAATAATAAATTTTCTATTGTTATGAGGCTCTTTATCGCGTTTTCTTACCAGTTTTTCTTTTAGGAATCCATATTGCCTCGTGCGCCTTATATTTGGGCAAACAATACAAAAGGAATAAATCTTTGAAACGGTTACGGAAGTATATGAAGACGATGATTTGGAACATCGATTACTTCTGTAACCTGAGATGTAAAAGTTGTAATGCTTGGCAGGGACAGATATTTTTCCCAGAAGATCAGATCGACAAACATATCGATGAAATGAAAAAGAATGGCATAAAGATTGTATCTGTTACCGGCGGTGAACCGACACTCAACAAATCCGTTGAATCTATAATAAAGAAATTGAAGGAAAAACATTTTATCACCCATATAGCATCCAATGGTACCAATCCTTACGTCCTGAGAAAGCTTTATCCGTATCTTGATGGCGCGACAATATCACTTGACAGCAATATTCCTGAGGAACATAACGAATACCGTGGTCTCAAGATATTTGACACAGTCGTCAAGACCATAATAGAAAGTAAAAAAAGACTAAAAATTGTCACCGCAAACGCATTGGTCACGAACTTCAATTATTTCAAGGTCAAGGATATGGTTGAATTCGCAAACGATGAGCTTGGAGTTCCATTATCCATGTGCTTCCCAGATCAGGGATCTTATTATTTCCAGGATTTTCAGGTATCGGACGACATGATAAAACAGGCATTCTCTTACGCGTACGAGAACTACGACAAACACGTTTTCGGCAACACAAGAAGCTATTACAGGGAAGCCGTGAATTATGTGAATCGGAAAGCTGTATCAAAGTGCAAGGCGGGGCAAACTGTGTATTACACGGACTACAAGGGTAAGGTGCATCCATGCTTTACACACATAGAGACTGTCCTGAACAAGAAACCAGAATGGGACGAATTCACGGAAGACTGCAACGACTGTTTCACCCAGTGCTTCAGGGAACCTTCAATGCCGACACCTTTCGAAGATGCCAAGCTTGTCTCAAAGATATGGTGGTTCAATCATGTGAAAACAAGAAATACACAGTATTTCAAACCGGTGCAAACACCACCAATCGTGAGTTCTTAAAATACAAAAAAATTTTTTAGCGCTTAAAGAAATTCTTCAAGCGTCTTTTCTGTGAACTTGTACGGCGGTACCTCGTTCAAGGATTCCTTTGATATCACTGGATCGTAGTCATCGTAGATTTTTTCCGTTACATCATAAAATACGCCCGTTGGTAACCTGTCGCCTTCTTCCTGCGCGTGCTTGTATGCCTTGTCGAAATCTGTAACGTCCGTATCAAGTTTATAGACCCTCTGTCTTAAATAGTCATATGTCTCTATTTTATTGTAGGTCACACAAGGACTAAAAACGTCGACGAAAGCGAAACCCTTGTGCATTATGGCTTTCTTTATAATTTCCTTAAGGAAAATTGTATCTCCAGAAAATCCTCTTGCGACAAACGTTGCACCTGCAGATAGGGCGAAAGTCAATGGATTAACGGGTTTTTCCGGATTTCCGAAAGGAGTTGACTTTGTGACCCTGCCAAGTGGTGCGGTTGGAGACGCCTGTCCGGTTGTCAGCCCGAAGGTCTGGTTATCAGATACTATATACTTTATGTTGATGTTTCTCTTTGCTGAATGATAGAAATGCTGTGTTCCCTCAAAGAAACCATCTCCGTCGCCGCCATACGCTATAACGGTCAGTTTGGGATTCGCCCATTTTATCGCCGAAGCAACTGGGAGCAATCTCCCATGAAGGCCATGAAACCCGTAGGTATTTATGAACTCCGGCATATTACTTGAACATCCTATTCCAGATACTACGACCACATCTTTTGGAGCTATGGACAACTCCGTCAGAGCACCGCTTATCGCTGACAATTGTGCAAAATTTCCGCACGCTGGGCACCAGTCTGGCCTTACTCTACCTCTATAATCTGCTACTGTAACCATCTTTATCACCTCTTTAAAACACTCTCAATTTCTTCTGCAAGCTCACCTGGATAGAAACTCTCTCCGTTGAATTTTGTTACAAGTTGTGTCTTAACGAGGAATTCAGCTCTAATTCTATTGTTAAGCTGTCCTGTGTAATTTCCCTCAACAACCACTACTTTCTTCTTTCCGGCAAGTAATTTCCCGATATCCGGGTTCAGAGGAAACGCATGATTGATCTCGACCACACCAACTTTGAGTCCCTTCTCCCTGAGTATATCAGCGGCTTCCTCGACAACTCCCTGTGTACTTCCCCACTGAATAACTGCATACTCTGCATCGTCAAATCTGTAGGTTGGAGTTGGAGGAATTTCCTTCATATAAGTTTCCAGTTTTTTCATCCTTTTTATCATTGATTTTCTTCTTATTTCTGGATCGGTAACTGCATCACTGACGACAGCCCCGTATTCATCGTGTTCATCCGAATCCTCATTGTGCATAAGTCCGGGTGTACCAGGAATTGCCCTATATGATATGCCGTCCTCTGTGAATTCATATCTTTTATAATTCTTCATGTCTGGAGTGGCAATCTTCCCTCTTTCCATTTTATAACTTAGATCAAGGTGCTCGATAGTTTCGTAATGTTCTGAAAGTGAAAGATCGCTCATTATTATGACAGGCATCTGGTACTTTTCTGCTATATTCAGCGCTTTACCAACAAAATAGAACACTTCTTCGACATTCCTGGGCGTCAGCACGACTCTTGGAAAATCACCCTGAGAAGCACCAAGAACAAGGTTGAGATCCCCCTGTTCCGTCTTTGTAGGGAGTCCTGTAGATGGTCCTGCCCTCTGTGATTCGTAGACAACAAGCGGAACTTCCACCATTCCGGCCATACCAAGCGCCTCCACCATAAGCGAAAAGCCGCCGCCTGAAGAACCTGTCATCGCCCTTACACCAGCATAATTGGCACCAATGGCCATATTTATTGCAGATATCTCGTCCTCGGGTACTTTTACAAGTATACCGTACTCTTTTTGATGGTCTGCCAGGAAATCAAGTGCGGAAGAAGCGGGTGTCATAGGGTATGCTATGTACATCTTCAAACCACCATGGACTGCCCCAAGTCCAAGTGCCTCTCCTCCTGCCATCAGGTAATATTTCTTATCCGAGGTTTTAAGATTTACTCCCAGTTTCTTGAAGTTCGCCAGATAATAATCATATCCCTCCTTCGCTGCTTTTACATTCTGCTCTGCAACTTCACCCTTGCTTCCGAACTGATCCCTGATCACAGAAGCAAGAATCTCAAAATTAATGTTGATTGCTGCCATTGCTGCCCCAATTGCCACAGTATTTCTCATAAGTGCATTCTTGCTGTATTTACCGGCTATATCCGATAGTGGCATGGCTAGGTAATTTCCTTTGCCAGCCTTAAAACCAGAAATAGATTTATCAAAGATGGCTATACCATCTGGGTCCAGCGGAGAAGCACCCCCCTCGTTTATTTCCGGATTTGTATGGCGTTCAAGGGCGTCTTTATTCAGAGCGATTAGTATGTCAAGGCCATCGCCCTGAGACTTTACCTTCTTATCCGATCCCCTTACCTGATACCAGCTCTGGCCACCACGTATGAGGCTCTGATAATAATTATACGTATTAGCATGCAACCCACTTCTGGAAAAGGTTTTTGCAATAATGAAACCGGCAGACTGCACTCCGTCTCCTGCCGCGCCTCCTACTCTTATAATAATTTCATCTGTTTTCATTCAACTCTTGTGCGGTATTTTGACAAATTATTAATCATTATCGTGTTTTAGGTAATATTATATTACAGCATGTATATGTTAGAAATATATATTGTTGAAAATTATGTGTAAAAAACACGTTAAACAAAGAAAAAATTTAAAATTTAGAAATATTAAATAAAATAAAAATAAATTTAATTGCGCGTATTCATGGGAAGTAATGCGCGAAATCAATTAGGTGACCGTTAAGTGCTATGAATCCTATTACCAAAGCGAATACTGTTCCTATTCCAAGTATTATCCACTCGATGTAATAGAGATATTTCCCGCTTCCGACTGGCTTTAGATAGAGAATCGGAGCAAGTAACGCGCCTATGCCATCAGATATATACAGGCCCATTGAAGTAAACCAGTTATCGCTCACAAAAGCCTTACCTTCAAGACCTAACTCATTTATGCTATATGCGCCAACAAGGACGTATATCCCGAGCAATACAAAGAGTAGCGGGAGAAGTCCAAGATTCATGTTCTTGTAGATCATTACCGCTGAAGCTATCAGCAACAGCCCAAACAGCAATAATGGGTCTCCAAAAAGCATGTTGTACCCACTTGGCAATGGCCAAGTGAAGGACATTTCGTAACCGCTTACGAAGTCAAAGAACCCTATCGCTATTGCCGGGATTATAAGGTTTCTAACCTGTTGATCATTTCCTCTTGCCTTGAAGAAAAAATAGAATGCCCCAAGGAAAGTTCCCATGGCAAGTCCAATCAGCATAACTGCCAGTGAATCTACATAAAGTGTCATATTTTCACCTACCGGTAAATATCTATATCCCCTATAAGCTCTATGCCTAACACATTAGTGCATACAGAAATGTACGATATACCTGCGATCGATCATCTCCACGGCTAGATTGCTGTCCATTCCGTTCAAAGTTTACGTTGTTTTGAATCTCTTTAAATTTAAACCGATAACACTGCAATGACTATTGATTGGCTTTCTAAAAACATATTAATATTGCAGAGCGATAGTTAAGACATGAGCAGAACAGAAAAAGACGTTATAGGAGAAGTTGAATTAGCCGACAATGTGTATTATGGGATCAACACTATACGTGCAAAAGAAAATTTTCAGATTACAGGTACGACTGCAGATTTTGATCATATAGTCGCTCTTGTAAGAATAAAAAGATCAGCAGCTATTGCAAATTACAAAGGAAAAAAATTGCCGGAGGAAAAGAAAGATCTAATTCTAGCAGCGTGCGACAGGATTCTTAAAGGAGAACTCACAAATCAATTTATTATCGATGTATTCCAAGCTGGTGCTGGAACTTCCTACAACATGAATGCAAATGAAGTCATAGCCAATCTGGCCTTGGAAATAGGCGGAAAACATAAGGGAGAGTATACATTCATACATCCCAACGATCATGTCAATATGAGCCAGTCAACAAATGATGTCATTCCAACTATGATTCGGCTTACAGGGTACCATAAGGGGGAGCATCTCCTAGGAGAACTTGATTTGCTGGTCTCGTCGATGAAACGGAAAGCAAAGGAATTTGCGGATGTTGTTAAAACCGGGAGAACTCATCTTCAGGACGCCGCACCCATAACGTTAGGAATAGAATTCTCTGCCTGGGGATATGCACTTGAAAAGGACAGAAATGCAATCAAACAGGCTATTGATTACTTGCTGGAATTGAACATTGGGGGAACTGCCGTTGGAACTGGAATAAATACTGCACCAGGTTTCCAGAAAAATGTAGTCGATGAGATATCTAAGATTACAGGCGTAAACTTTTACGGTAGCAGCAATTTGCCAGGAATAATGGAATTCATGACAGATTTTGCGAGGGTCATGAACTCTATCTCGGATCTGGCGCTTGACATAACGAAAATATCAAATGACATAAGGCTGCTGTATTCTGGTCCGGGCGCTGGGATACATGAAATAAAGATACCAGCAGTACAGCAGGGTTCTTCCATTATGCCGGGAAAAATAAACCCGTCCATAGCAGAAGCCATGAACATGATTTGCCACTCTGTACTCGGAGCTCAACAGGCCTTGAATTTCTCAGTCCAGGCTGGACAGTTGGAACTTAACGTAATGATGCCACATATTGACTACGAGCTTACACGCTCTGAAAACATACTGACGAACGGTATCAAGATGTTCCGTGAAAAACTCATTGACGGGATAACTGCAGATAAAGTAATGTGTCTGGAGCACATGGGAAAGAGCTTCGGATCGGCTGCTTTACTAAATCCTTACCTGGGCTATGATCTCGTAGCTCAGATAGTCCATGAAGCTCTCGAAACTGGAAAATCCATAAAGACCCTTGCTGTTGCAACGGGTAAAATAAGCGCAGAGGATTATGACAAAGTCATGGCATCAGGCGTTCCAAAGTAGGCCACGCTCGGCCATAGTATTGTCATTGGAAATAAATCTCATAAGCAATTGAACGTTTCAACACAATGAGGATAATTTCAATCTTAGCATTTTCAATTTCCATCTCTTTGTGACAAACAAATAATAATTGTTAACAATCTACGGTAGATTGGTCGATAATGAAAATTTACTCTGAATCCTATGGTTGCACCCTTAACAAATCAGAATCCGGATTGTTTGTTAACAAGCTCCTCAACGAGGGAAACGAGCTTGTTGGCTCGCCCGAGGATTCAGACCTTTGTGTTATAGGCACTTGCGTCGTTGTGAAGAAAACAGAGGATAAGATGTACTCAAGAATCCAGGAGCTTTCCAGATATTCAAAAGTTAAGGTGATAGGCTGCCTTGCGACTGTTAACGGCGGGATGCTGAATGGCAGCAATATCGAGGTAATCGATTCAAAAAGTTTCAGGTCATTTTATACGGGGAATCTTGATGGTATTGAGATCAAAGAACCGTCGATATTTGATGGTATTCCGATAAACCAGGGTTGTACAGGGAGCTGCAATTTCTGCATATCGCATATTGCCAGGGGCAAGCTGATTTCAAGGACACCAGAGAAGATAAGAAACCAGATCGCAATGCAGCTCAAGAGGGGATTGAAAGAGGTAAGGATAAGTTCTCTCGACACAGCAGCTTACGGCAGGGACATAAATTTGACGTTGCCTGATCTCATAAAACAGATCCTTCTTCTTGAGGATGATTTTTCCCTTCGAGTTGGAATGATGGAACCAAAGAATACCTCCGACATCGTGGATGATCTTATGCAATGCTACCGTGACGGAAGAGTGTTCAAATTCATGCATCTCCCTGTTCAAAGCGGTGACAACCGTATACTGGAGTCCATGAACCGGGAATATGATGTCAACACGTTCTATGACATAGTGGAAAAGTTCAGGTCTACTTACAAGGATTCCACTCTTTCAACAGACATAATTTCTGGTTATCATGGTGATGACGAGGAGAGCCACGAAAAGACCGTGAAGCTTATAGAGAGATCAAGACCGGATATAATCAATGTAACTCGGTTTTCTCCAAGACCGTATACACCTGACTACCTCGCAAAACCGCCTTCTTCAAATCTAGTGAAAAGATGGACAAAGGAATATTCTGATTTACACAAGAAGATACTTTCCGAAAATCTTGAAAAGAATTTGGGCAGGATTGAAAGTATCCTTGTTACGGAGAATGGAAAGGACGATACGATAGTTGGGCGCGATCAGGCTTACAGGCCGGTTGTTGTAAAATTACATCTACCCATATATTCAAGGGTTGATGTGGAGATCGTTGGCTTAGGTTCGACCTATCTTATCGGAAGAAAGGTTTAGGTGTAGCTCGTCAACGGACACTATCTCGTCCATAACGTACTTTCTGGTCTTCTTTAGACCGAAAAGTTGCTGGAATTCTGGTGGGGTAAGGACTGGCATCCTGAATTTCTCTGCATCATCGATGGGGACTCTTGGACATCCTGTGAATACCACAGCATCGCACATCATATTCTCCAGATCTGTTGGCTTAACATCGTTGGCCTCCACCCTCACCGTTTCAAGGCCAAGTTCTTTTGCCTGCTCTATTATTTTATCCGCCAACTTCTCTCGGTATTGCCCTATCTTTGTATCAACCACAACACAGATCTTCCTTGCGTCAAGTGCTCTGGATATTTTTGCGTACCTTTTCCTTAAAAACAGATCTACCTCATCCCTTATGCTTATCAGTTTCATTGCGTTGACGTCGAATATATAGACCTCCTTGTCTGTAGCCAACTGGACGCCTATGGCGTGAAACATGCCTGTGCTGACAACTATAAATGCATCTGCCTGGAGAGATATAGAATGTGCTGAACTGAAATTGCACCCAAGAACCTGACCGGGATACTTCAACCTTTCGTCCTGTTTGCCCATTATCGCATCGAAACTTTTTTCTTTAAGCATATCAAGGAGCTGGAGAGCCTGATCCCTGTATTGGACAGAAAATAATACACCAATAGTCTTGTATCCCTTAGACTTAAGAATGGAAAACTGCTCGTATGTAATTTTTATCTTGTTGTCGTAAGGGTATTCTATAAACATCATTGGCCGTGGGTATTTTATATTCGGGATTTCGGAGTGTCCGAACTGCACTATGTAATCAACGTTAGCATAAGATTCCACATTGCCTACATCACATGCCCCGTAAAATGCATCAGAGCTCACAATAACGCTAAATTCCTTGGAAAATCTATTGAAGATATCGAACACTTTTGGCTTAAGGCCATCTGGGAGCTGCAGAAGAATACGCTTAGACCCAGCTGATTTTAATTTTATTATGCATTCCTCTATTTTATCCAACATGCGCTTATTACGTTCATGGTTTTAACACTTGCTCGTCTTCTTTCATTATGCTGTAAGCATAATTTACATTCCTTTTGAAATAACAGGATATTAGATGTTCACGGAATCGCTAAATGAATAGAAATTACAAATAGAATTGAAAATCGAAAATGTGTGCAATACACTTCTGTTATTTTCCAAATATGTTAATCATTTTCTACCCTCGTGAGAAATATCTATAGCCTATTGTTTTCTCACAAAAATTTAAGCCGGAATCACAATAGTTAACTATGGCTGGAGCCCCGATAACCAGTTCCACTTTGGTCTTTGTTAGTAGCCAGGAATTGATAATTGATTACGTACTCTCATTTGCCGTTGTGGCCTTTGTTTTCTTCTGGTGGTATCGATCTTACAGCAAGATGGGTATTACCATAGGAAAAATGTGGGATTATTTTCGCCACAATATCTTGAGGATGATCAAGCAGGCCCTCGTATATGGCTTCTTCCACAAGAAAAACATCAAGAACAGATACGCGGGGACAATGCATTTTTTGATCTCATGGGGCATACTCATACTCTTCATTGCAACTTCATTGATCATGCTTTCCCATGATATCCTCAAACCTACAATACACCATGGAATACTAGTAGGGGAATTTTACCTTATTTTTGAAGCGTTTGCAAACTTGGGCGGAGTAATGCTGATCGCCGGTATCTTAATGGCTTTTTACAGACGCCTAAGAAAGAGTGTATTGCTTGACACAAAAAATGAAGATTATGTTATACTCTTTGGCCTGCTCGTTATGGCTGCCGAAGGTTTCTTTCTAGGGGCTTTAAAAATATATCTCTTTCGGCAATCCTTTGATGTATACAGGTTCGTGGAATGGCCATTGAGTTATCTGTTTTCTTCCTGGAGTTTCTCCTTTGGCGTCCAGACATATCGTATAATGTGGATGGTACACGTTTATACTGGATTTCTTCTTGCTGCTTACCTGCCATTTTCCAAGCTTTCTCATATGGCTCTTGCAATGGTCAGCATTTCCGAAAAGCGTATCAAGGAGAGGGGTGCGCTTCCTACGCCTTTTATTCTCGCTGATGCCCTCCAATCAGGAGATTTCAATTTCAAGGTAGGAACAAAGACTATTTCAGAGGTACCGCTGATGCAAAAAGTAGATGCACTCGCGTGTACGGACTGTGGTAGATGTGAGCGTGCGTGCCCCGCTTTTATGGCTGGAACTGATCTAAGCCCGAGAGCTCTTGTTCAGAACATAAAGAAAAATCTATACGATAACGAGGTTGCAATAGGTTCTCTTATCACTGAAAACGCAGCGTGGTCTTGCACCACCTGTCAGGCTTGCGTCGAAGAATGTCCGGTGCTTATAGAGCCTTTCAGTTTTGTGATGGATTATCGAAAGGATTTAGTCATGGAAAGCAAAGTTTCAAAGCAGACCAGCACCTATCTGAACAACCTTACAAATGCACAGAACCCGTTTGGCAACAGTCCCTTCGAGAGAGACAAACTCCTTGACATTGCCCCTAAGTATGATGAGACGAAGGAGTATCTTTATTGGGTGGGATGCATGGGTGCGTTCGATCCTCGAGACAACAAGACAACGAGAACAATTCTTGGACTCCTGAATAAGGCGGGTGTTAGTTATGGCATTCTCGGATCCGAAGAAAAATGCGTTGGCGAAACTGCGAGAAGGATAGGCGAAGAGGGAAGTTTCCAGGACCTTGTAATGCAGAACATCGAGACATTCAACAACCACTCCGTGAAAAAGATAATAACATCATGTCCGCACTGTTATAATACATTCAAAAATGAGTATAGACAATTCGGCCTGAAGGCAGAAGTGATTCACCACAGCAAGTTCCTGGAGGAATTGATCGATGAGGGAAAACTTAAGGTGAAGAAAACAAAGGAAATTATAACGCTTCATGACCCGTGCTATCTTGGAAGGATCAATGGGGAATACGACAATACGAGGGCGATAGTCAGCAGTTCGGGCGATCTGAAAGAGATGATCATGTCGAAAGAAAAAAGCTTGTGCTGTGGCGCTGGAGGAGGCAATTACTGGTATAAGGTTGAAAGCCAGGATTCTATAAGCCAGATAAGATTCAAGCAGGCACTGGATACTGGTGCAACTAAGCTGGCTGTTGCATGCCCATTTTGCATGCCCATGATGGAGGACGCTTCAAGGACTCTTAACGCAGAAGATAAGATATCGGTGAAGGATATAGCAGAAATCATCAGTGAAAATCTTGAGGAATAGCCGAATCGGACCGAGCAAAACTATTGATTTTCCAACAAAAAAATACGCAACATAATTTCGCATTAGACTAGTTATCTTGTTCTTGCATGTCGGATTGGATTTGAAATTGGAATATTGGATCTGTCAGAGGATTGTTGCTCAGTCTTGCGGTCCAATAGAGTCCGGAGTATGGCCATAAAGATACAAGGATGTTACATATTTTCAAAAAGCACGTTCCCGGACTTTATCACTGTTTTTATCAACCGTGTACCGTATTCGTAGGGAATCTTTCTGTAATCGTCTACATTCAAAATTATGATATCAGCGATTTTCCCCTTTTCAATGGAACCTGTTTTATCCTGAATACCAAGAGAGTTCGCAGCATTAATGGTAACAGCGTTCAAGGCCTCTTCAATTGAGATTCGACTGAACCGCACTGCGAGATACACAGCGAAGAACAGGTTGGAGTTTATTGAAAGTGGCGATATATCAGAAGCGATGCAAACAGGGATTCCGGCTTCGATGAATTGTCTTATGTCTGGATATTTGCCATTTGCGATGTTGAATGCAGTTATAGGCAGGAATGTCGCAAAGGCACCTGAATGCAAAATCTTATCGATCCCTTTTCTGTCGGTCATTATCAGATGATCGACGCTCTTTAACCTGTATTTTTCACATAGTTTCAGGCAACCAATATCCGCAAGTTCATCTGCATGCAATCTCAATTCAAAGCCTCTCTTTGATGCTTCTCTAAAGAATACGTCCGTGCTTTCCTCGCTAAACGCGCCCCTGTCACAGAACGAATCCACAAATTTTACTTCTTTGCCTATCCTAGGAAGAATCTGCTCAACCACGTAGTCTACATATTGACTCTCGGTCATTCCGTGAGGCACAGCATGCAACGGAAGAAAAGTTGGCACAACGTTCATAGTTCCAAGAGAAGCAATCCTGTTGATTATCCTCAGAAGCTTCATTTCCGTTTCAAGGTTGAGGCCATAGCCTGTTTTTATTTCCATGCTCGTCGTGCCCATCATTATGGATTCTGTTACGCGGGAGTAGGTTTCCTTAAAGATCTGTTCCTCTTCCATCGATCTGGAATCATTTACCGTCTTGTAGATACCATTTCCGGAGGAGAGGATGTCGAGATAGCTTTTTCCCTTCAGCCTCAAATAAAATTCCTCGGTTCTGTCACCGCCAAAAACTATGTGTGTATGGGAGTCTATAAGGCCGGGCATAACGACAGATCCATGTGCATCAATGATCCTGAATTTGTCGAGCTTCATCTCGGAAAGCCCATCATCTGGAATGATCCGGCTTATGTATCCTTCCTTTATGACTATGGAATGATGTTTCTTTATCTTCAATCTTCCCAGTTTATCGCCTACAAGGGGATGGCCTTTGGAGCCCGACATTGTAAGCATCTGCGAGGCGTTCCTAATTATGAGGTTGTCCATTTACGCAAAAGTATATTTCATCCCTATATAGATACTATGATAGCGGTACGTCTCTTTGATTGAAACACAATTTGGAGACGTTTATCTATTTTTTCACGCCCAGGGAGAGCCGGAAGGACTTAAACACTGCAGAATAATCCAGGTTTCCTAGCCCCATAGACTCTGCAATGTTGTATATCTGGAGAGCCGACGCCATGCTCAGCATTGGAAAATTGGCGGAGTTGCAGAGCTCCTCTCCATACCTTATGTCTTTGACGATATGGTTGAGCGTGAACTGTGGAATGAAGTCCTCAGATTTTATGTCGTCCACCTTCGATTCAAGCGCTTTTGAACTACCCCCTCCGTTTAGGAGTATGTCCAGAGCAATTTCTCTCTTAAAGCCGCTTTTTTCAAGAAACAGTATCGCCTCAGATGCAACGACAAAATTTGTTGCCATCAGGAGATTGTTTGCCAGTTTCCCTTTTATCGCATTTCCGGCTGGACCGAGAAACAGAACATGGCTTGAGAAGGTCTCGATTACACCCTTTACGATATTGAATATATCTTCCTCTCCGGAAACCAGTGCGGTCAGCTTTCCCTGTTCCGCAGGGATTATACTACCGAGCACGGGGCAATCCAAGTAATGTACTGCATGTTCAGAAAGCGCTGACGCGCATGACACAGCGAATTTATAGGAAACAGTGCTCAAATTTACTATAATGGACTTTGGCCTGATCGTGGAGAGGATGCCATCTTCTCCGAATACAACTTCACCACAAGCATTATCATCTGTTAGCATTATGAATATTATATCGTTTTCAGCTGCCAGAAGTGCAGGCGTCTGGTATTGCCTCAATGATGGGAATTGATTCAATTTTTCCTTTGTTCTGTTGTATGCTCCAGTCACTTCGTATTTCTGCAGGATCCTTGATATGATCCTTGAACCCATCTTTCCAGTTCCGACAAAACCTATATTGCTACTCATATTTTACGTATGACAATATCAAATATTACCATTAGCAGTTGCCTCAGGAATCGGCTTAAGTTATAGCATATCAATCAGGTGAAGAGTAGAACCGCTTTCTTGACTTGCAAATTCCAGGCTTCCGAACTCTATGTTTCTATTTTTCAAATAAGATCTTGTGCAGTCCATCGCAATATCAGGTCTGTTGTTTTCCTGGCTCAGGTGCGCTAAAACGATCTCTGTATCTCGATCAACTATTTTTGAAAGTGCCTCGGCAGCCTGTTCATTTGAGAGATGACCATGATCGCTTAGAATTCTCTTCTTCAACTGATCCGGATACCTTCCAGATTTCAGCATTTCCACGTCATGATTCGATTCAAAAGATACAATTTTCGACCCTTTTGTTTCTGAGATCAATTCCTGGGATACAATACCTAGGTCTGAAACTATGGAAATTTTGTAGTGCCCATAAGATACAACAAATGCTACGGGATTAACAGCGTCATGCGATATTTTAACAGGTGTAATTTTAAAATTCCCAAGCGCAATTTTCCCGTAAATTGGGTATCCGTTGCTGAGTCGTATCGCTTCGAGAGTCTCTCCTGTAGAATAAACGTCGACATGTCCGTGTTTGACAAGGGACCCAACACCCTTTGTATGATCAGAGTGCTCATGGCTTATGAAAAGTGACTTATTCAAAGCGTCAATTTTAAGTTCAGATATACGCTTTTTAAAAGATTTAAGGCTTATGCCAAAATCAAATATCAGAAGATCCTGATCGTCCCAGATTATTGAGCAGTTTCCCTTGCTGCCACTGGCTATTGAATTATATCCTATGTACTCCAATGTATCCGCAATCTCTTCCAAGATTAATTCTTTGTTGTTCTTTCAGCCGTAAATTGCGGATGAACTTATATCAAGAATTTCCTTATCATCCAGAAAATACAAGGTTTTCCTCCCATTTTTTACCATAGTGTTGGCTATTGTTTCGAGCCCCCATATAGTATTAGAAAAAGGATTATTTGTACCTGAGGTCACGATCCTGCCAAAAACATCAACTGGATAATTTTCCAGCCGATGATCCAAAGACGACAGAAACACTACCTCTCTCTTTCTCATGGAGAATATTGGCGCATGGAAGAATTGCCCTCCTCTAAAGTATTCAGAACTGATACCGAATACCTCTGCCATTTTGAGCGAGAGAAACTGAGCCACTCCAAAATTTAACGCAGAACCAACAAAACATGGATGATCAAAGTGTTCCGAAGATCTCACGTCTTCAAATTCAACATGCAAGCCCGCGAGTCTGAAAAGTGCGTCGAGCATTTCAAGAAAGGACAGCACTCCACTCATTTTTTCTGATTCTATCGGAATTGCTATAGTACGATCTGACAACCTCGATACTTCAGAGTCCATGTTTCCAGTAACGGAAACCAACGTGTTTTTGCCGTGGAATTTACGTGCAACATTTATTGCCTCTTTGGTTCTCCCAGAAGCCGACACAATTATTATCGGAATCTCTGAATCTGACACCAAGAGAGTTTCTGGATCCATGGCGATAAACCTGCCACCTGATGCGTCTTCGATAACCGTTGCGGCTGCAAAAGCATCACCGCTTCCGGTTACGATCGCTCTTCGACCAATGGGTTTAACGCTTTTTAGATCCGTAAATTCACCTAGATATTTTTTGATTAATGCCGCGTAATCCATTTCCATGTTTGATGATTATAAAGTTATACAATAGCGTATCTCACAATGATATCTATTGTGCGACCTTGGAATTTTGCCTCTGGACAAGATTGGAGAAAGGACTGCACAGCGATTCTCCAATTCTATTATCCGGGTACAAATCATACTTTATGTCACTATTTCAATTAGCGAAAAATATCTCTATATCCAAGGGATATGCATACATGGTAAACGTAACAGAATTAACCAGAAGAGGATCAACGTGCACGGATTTTCTTACGTGCATATACGACCTTTCGACTTCAGACGCGTATGTGTTTAATGTGCTTAAAGCGAATGGAACTATGACACTGGATCAGCTCTCCCAGAAGATTCAGCGTAACAGGAGCACTGTGTTCAAATCCCTGCAGAGGCTTGTAAGCGTAGGCCTGGTATACAAGACACCCAAGACGCTGCAGGCCGGGGGGAAGTATTATGAGTTCCACGTTAACGATCCGACTGTAATCAAAAAGAGGGCCGAAGGTGTGGTCCTGGATATTCAGAGTTCTATGAAGAAATTGCTCAACAATCTGGAAGCTGATCTGAAAAATTAACAGTAAAAAGGAGCTGATCTAGCTTAAGCTTCTGCGAATCTCTGGAATACGTGAATTCCGGTTCATATCTTATTCGACCGTTTCAATTTTGGAGAAGTTGTTTGAATTCGAGTCTCTAAATTGAAAAGCTTAAATATATATGAATACATACGTAACTATGGCAGAAGAAGAATCATTAATAGAGAGTTTTCTCGACGCAATAGAAGGTACTAAAAGTTCCGCTGAATTCACGTTTCAGGGGCTCAGTATAAAGTTACCAGGTGTGAATGCTAATATAACAATAAACGGAACAGTCAGTGTCTTGGTCCGGCCTATCCATGACAAAGACAAGTCTTAAAGGTTTATCTGCGGCATTCATTAAATCTGTAAACGGAAATATCTCAATTAATTTGAATAATTCACCACTTATGCATGTATCAATGGATGCAGGTAACGTAACGATAGATTTGTTGGACAAAAAGTTTTCAAAACTTTTGGTTTCAAAGATACCGAAGAACTTGATGAAACTTTCAACGTTGCGTTCCTATTCTAAATTTTTTAATTCAAGCAACATTTCTGTAGACATAAGATATAAAAAGCAAACGCTGATCAAGGTTGGAAAAGGTGCTTCATCATTAATGGATCATATTGACGTCCACCCAATACGCTGGCACGAATTCATGAAATGATTTTTCAATGTACTTTTGCTCTCTGGACGAGTCCCCATGAATTGCCGAACGGATCGACCATCTGGCAAACGTCCACCCCGTCTACACCTGTTAAGGGACCTCTGAACAACTTACAGCCATGATTCATGAAATACGACATTGCCTGCGTAAGGTCACTCACGTTCCAGTATGTTACCTGACCGGAAACGCCGGAGCTTGTCTTTTCATCTGAAGCGTGTAGTCCGATCCTGCAAAATCCCAGGTCGAAGGAACAGTAATTTTCACTCTCAAAAACAGGTTTCTTGCCTAGGAGTTCCATGATCCAATTTGTTGCTCGAGGCACATCATCTACAAAGAACAGCACTTCGTCAACGCCTCCGAGTTCCAGCGCCACTTTATGATCACTCCAGCTTTTCCCTAAGGATCGAGGTGATATATCCCTTTACCTGTGAAAACACGAGTTTTGGCGGCATGGGTCTCTCGTTTGCGAAAATTACAGTGTCCAGGACAGCTGGCCCGTCAAACTTCAGGAACTCATCGATCGCGGTTTCAAGTTTATTCGGGTCCTCAACGCGTATTCCCTTTATCCCTATGGCTTCTGCAATCTTCGAAAAATCGGGGTTAAGGAGATCGACACCCCATTCCGGATACCCCATTATCTCTTCTTCAAATTTGATCATTCCGAGCTTGGAATTGTTGTACACTGCAATCTTAACCGGCCTTGAGTACTTCTTTGCAGTGATCAGTTCCATCATTGTCATTGCAAAACTTCCGTCACCGGTAATGGCTATGACCTGCCTGTCTGTGGCGAACGAGGTCCCGACGGCTCCTGGAATTCCAACGCCCATGGTACCAAGCCAGGGGGAGAGCAGAAATGTCCTCTGCGTACCTCCTCTTATATCTCTTGTTGACCAGACTGTAACGTTGCCGGTATCAACTATGAAGACAGCATCTTTATCAGCTTTCCTGGATATTATCGATGTAAGGAATTCCGGTTTGATGGGAGTGGACATATCGGATTCCAGTTTTTCAAGGTTTGAGATCCAGTCTTTTTTGTCTTCGGAGAATTTAGCATAGAATTTTTCCTCTTTCTCTTCAGGTGACACACTGCTGAGAAAATCTGAGACCGTACACTGGTACGGTAAGTCGACACGAACTCTCTTTCCTATGTTTGCGGTGTCTATATCGACCTGTATGACCTTGGCCTTATCGTTCATGAATGATACGTAGGGGAATATGGTACCGAGGAGAATCAGGAGATCTGCGTGTTTCATAGCCTCGACGGCTGGTTTTGACCCGAGAAGACCTAGCGGGCCCATGACTTTGGGATCGTTGTCGTCAACCACGCCTTTAGAATTCACGCTGTATATGATGGGGGCACCTATCTTCTCTGCGAACTTACCTATTAGATCCGATAGGCCAAATGCACCCCTTCCGATGAATATCAGAGGGTTTTGGCTTGCATTGATCATTTCTTCTGCAGGTTTCGCATCAATAACCGTTTGCGGAAACTTGAATGAAAAATTATCGATTATGCCTGAGCTGGCATTCTTTCTCAGTATATCGACCGGCAGGGTGAGGTGAGATACACCTCTCTTACTCATGCTCTCCCGATACGCTCTTTTGACTATGGCGAATGCTGAATCGGGATTGATGACCTGTGCGTTGAATACAGAGACATCGTCAAACAGCCTGTTGAGATCAACCTCCTGGAAATAATCCTGGTAGAGCAGGTCCGTCTCAACCTGCCCAGTGAGAGCTATGACAGGTACCCTGCTCATTTTTGCCTCGTAGAGACCATTTATCAGATGTATTGACCCTGGACCGGAAGTACCCATGCATACAGTTGCATGCCCCGTGAACTTCGCTTCAAACGCTGCCTCCAGTGCCGCCCCCTCTTCATGCCTTGTCTGGACGAATTCTATTCTTTTCTGTGTTCTGAGAGCATCCACAAGTGGATTTATTGAATCTCCTGGAACTCCGTAAACTCTCTTAACACCGAGATCTGCCAGCGTATTTATTATAATATTCGCAACCGTTACTGCCATAAACCATGATTTAACGATGTATATTAAAATGAGCAGTTTTTTAACTATTCAGTTCGATGAATAGTGTACCGAATCTGCTGTAGAATTGACGGGATCCCGCACAATTTGGATTTGAAGAGGCGAAAATACACAGAATCAATTAGATGTAGTGAAAGAAGTAATAAGTATTTTCCTGAATGACAGCAAGGAAGGAAGAAACAGTTGATGGAGTGTTTTCTCAACAACGTCATGGAAGAAAATTAGGAAATGTGCAGGATCTTTCAGAAATTACAGCAAATTATGTACACTATCTCAGCCTTTTAGCAGAAAACCAAGAATAGCTGTTTATATCTGTCGTTTTTTCCCCACTTTTCCTGAATTACGCATAAAAAACACGATCATTAAGGCCGCCCAAAACGCAATCGCAGCCGTACCGAAAGTTTCAAGTTCAGCACTTGACGGCCATGAGATTCCGAAACCCGCACCTGTGGCAACTGCCACAATTGCGATCACATATGCCCCATGTAGCAGGTCATGAAGAATCATGCCTATCCCCCATGTCAGGATGGAAATGTCCGCAAGAACGAAGAACCAGAGAGAAACAAAATCATGAGGATACGTCCCCCCATGGTAGATTCCTATAAGGGCCAGAAATAAGGATGCGATCATCAGAAAGGCGCTTCCTGAAGACTCCACCTTATTCTGCGAATTAAGCAGAAGTGCGATCGCAAAGGCGAAAAGAATGACCGAGGTAAACATCAGACCAACATTGTATACCCATGGATAATTTGCCCCTGGGGATCCCAGCTGGCTCAACGCTCCAGTAAAGAAGTCAAAACTTGGATTGATAATTATTGCAGCGCCGATCCATATCGCTGCAGAGATCATCGCCACCACCCCGCTCCAGAGGAGATTTTTCTTCAACGATCCAATGTCCATAAAAGTAATGAGGAAAAACGCGTTATTAAATATAGTGTTAACAAATTTTTATGAGCTAAAAGTAACATAAGGTTTATCTATGAAAATGGCAATCATATTTCATGGCGAATTTATTGGAAGTGGGGGCAAAAGCACCAGACTTTGAATCTATAGATCAGAACGGAAAAACTGTCAGGCTTTCGGACTTTAAGGGCAAACCTGTTGTCCTGTATTTTTACCCTAAGGATGACACACCGGGATGCACGGCTGAGGCATGCAATTTCAGGGATCACATAGACCATTACGAGAAGAATGGCATAAAAGTTCTTGGTGTGAGCGTTGACAGCGATACCTCGCACAAGAAATTCGAGAAAAAGTACGATCTGAACTTTACGCTTGTATCCGACAAGAAGAAAGATATCACACAGAAATATGGCGTGCTTAAGGAGAGGACCGCCAGCAGAGTCACATATCTTATAGGTAGGGATGGAAAAATTGCTTACGTATATCCGAGGGTGAGCCCAAAAGAACACGCTGTTGAGGTCTTTGAAAAGTTAAAAGAATTGAAATTAGTATCTTAATTTATACAAAATTGCCCTTGCGCGGCTCCATTTCTGAAATTGAAACAAAAACGGAAGCCAGTATCCACACTATCGAGATTATCAAGAGAAGAATACTCTTAAAAACGACAAGGGAAAGAATGAGTAATATCACTGGGATGTAATATTTCAACAGATCCCAGAAATATGCATAATAGTCCATCTATCACTCTCATCCGAAAAGTGAGCTCAGGCCTTCAAGAGCCTCTTCAGAGTGTGCCTCTTCTTTCTTTTCCTCTTTCTTCTCTTCCTTCTTCTTTTCGCTCTTGCTTCCAGAATCTGATGATGCCGGGGCGCTCGGAGCGGCCAGGACCGTGCCAGCGTTCTTCAGCACTTCATCTATTTTTACTTCCTTGAGGCTAGCAACAAGGGACTTCAGCCTTGCATCGTCCGCATCTACGCCAGCTTCCTTGAGTATTTTCTTCAGATTCTCTTCATCTATTTCTTTTCCAGCCGAATGGAGCAAAAGTGCTCCGTATATATATTCCATTTTTCTTCCTCCTTTCATCCAAATAGCGAGCTTAAACCCTCTGAAACACTGTCCGAGGTGTCTTCAGCCTTTGCCTTTTGTTCTTTCTTTTCCTCTTTCTTCTCTTCCTGTTTTTCCGTTTCCTCGCCAGAAACAGTAGCATTCAGTTTGTTTGCTTCCCTAATAGCTTTAAGTATAAATAAGTCTACATTGCCTTCGTCAACTGTTCCCGTCATCACGGCAAGCTGCTCGGCAGAGAACCTTGCCTTCACGATCAGGGAGGGCAGTATCTCTGGAACAAGGAACATTGCCTCGAGAGCGACATTCTTCGCCTGTGAGAAAGCAATCGCTATGTTTGAAGTGGCATAGTCCACATTGATCGACATAGTTTCCTTATCGAAAATAAGACCTTCACTGTATGCACCCCTGATGTCAAGCCCGGAATCAACCGTTGGTATTCCCAGTTTAACGAGTATCTTCGCTTTGCTCTTAGGTATCGGTTCTCCAGCCTTTACGAAGAGAGCCTCCTTTTTAATGGCTATCTTCCCCTTATCGATTCCCGTCTGCAAGCCAACTTTCTGGAATTCACTCATCATGGGGCCCGGCGGGAAATCTGTTGCCATTTCAGGTATTATTATGTCATCTTCCGCAATTTCTCCCCCCTTTGCAAAAGCCTTTTGCCTTGTTCCCTCAAGTATTTTCCCTATAATAGCGGGTTGAGAAGATGTTGTGACGACAGCAACCTGTCCTTCAGAGAGTTTTTCCAGGTCATGAATGTTTTCCTTCTTGCTGTTTTCCAGAGCCTTCAGGAGGAGCCTCTTTCTCACGACCCTCAACTTTGCTTTCCCCTTCAGGGTTTTTCTAATATTCTGAAGCTGTGCATTCGCTATTCCCTTAATGCCTACAACCACCACGACAGGATTATTCTCGATATCGCTCTCAAGATCCTTTACAAGCTCTATTTTCCAAGGTGCTGGGTGCGTCATTGTATCGCCTCCAGATCAAGTTTCACTGCTTTACCCATCGTCGTCTTGAGGTATATGGATTCGATATTTCCCCTTCCCTTCTCCATCCTGCCCACAATCCTCTTTACCACTGAATTTATGTTGTCCACAAGATCACTGGTGTTCATGTCTCTTGTGCCCACAGGTACATGGAAAGTCCTCCTGTCCCTGCTTCTTGCCCTCACAGTCTTTTTGAGGTTGTTTATCAAAGGTGTAGGATCCTGACCTGGGGGAAGGGGCTTTGGCATCTTTCCCCTTGGACCAAGAACCTGACCAAGAGATTTACCTATCCCTGCCATGAGTGTAGCTTCGGCTACAAAGAAATCAACATCTCCAGCGAGTTTCTTGAACGCCTTTTTGTCCTCGGCGAATTTGCCAAGGTCCTCCGGGCCAAAAACAAAATCTGCAACCTTGGCAGCCTTAGTTTTCATTTCGGCTGTTCCAATGACCGCAACCTTAAGATCCTTTCCCCGTCCCTTGGGCAAAATTATTTCCTCGTTTATTCTGTTCTTAGGATCGCTCAAATCTACTTCCTTCATGTTAACTGCAAGCTCAATACTTTCCTTGAACTTGCGTTCCTTGGAATTTTTCTTAATTTCCTCGATTGTTTCAGATACAGCGTTTTTTTCAGCCAATTCAATCACCCGGTAGTGCCAGCGAAGATAACCTTCTCCTACCAATTACAGCAAAACCATAAGTCCTTCCGTCTATTTTGAACGAACATATTACAGTCGATGCCTGTACACCGCAAGATCAAAGGTAGATATTAACCTTAGCAACTCTTGACGTGAGTCTTAAATAGTATATGTTACTTTAAATATCACTCTTCTTGTTTCAACTGACAATAAGGATCCTAGAGCTTGATCTCTCCGCTCTTCACAAGCTTTTGAAATTCTTTCGGGTCCTTTCCGTCTATTGTTATTCCCATTGAAACACATGTACCGGCAACTTCAAGGACAGCTGCCTTAATGTCGTTTGAAAGTAACTTCTCAATCTTTGAAGACGCAACTTTCTTTATCTGGTCGATCGTAATGTTCCCGGCTATTGTTTCCTTCCGCTTGCCCGATCCTTTTTCTATGCCCAGTTCTTTTTTAAGTAGCGCTGATGTTGGGGGCATGCCAACCTTTATCTCATATTTCTTGTTGGCAGGATCCGTAACGATCACAGTAACTGGGACCTGAAGTCCCTTGAAGTCTTTTGTTAACTCGTTGATATCCTTTATAACCTGCCCCATGTTCAGGCCCAGTGGGCCGAGTGCAGGACCAAGTGGAGGACCGCTTGTAGCTTTACCCCCTTCTACCATAGTTGATACAGATTGTGGCATTTATATGTTACCTCTTTATTTTCGCCATATCCATTTTACCCTCATTAATGTTTTTGATCGTTCATTATTTTTTTCATTTTCAAAAATTATGACCTGAATAGTTCTTTAATGATCCATATATATCCGTTTCGTTGGAAGTCCTAATAACCGAGGGAAGAAAAACTGGAAAGTTCAGTGATTCGACAAAAGTCCTGGTAGACATATTTCGATCAACCAGTTCCATCCCGATGATCCTTCTGAAAGGTGCCGAGAAGATAATACCGATGTACAGTGTAGGCGACGCAAAGAGGATGAAATCAAAAAATCCATCCTACGTGCTTATTGGCGAACGTTTCGGATTCAAGGTTCCTGGCTTCGATTTCAATAACTCGCCATCAATTCTGTCAAAGATTAATTTTTATGGAAAAACTGTTATTTTTACGTCAACAAACGGAACACTGGTCCTGAAAAAGATATATGGAAACGACAAGGTTTACATCTCATCGTTCCTGAACGCAGAAGCCACACAAATTTCCCTCATGAATGAGAAGACCGTGGAGATAGTCATGTCTGGGAGACCGGATGGCTCTGCCGATGAGGACTATATTTTCTCAAGCTATTTGCAGAAACTCCTGTTGAACGAGAATCCAGATTTTGAAGATTACGCGGAAAAGATCAGAAATTCAAATGGAGCAAGAAGGCTCAGGCTTATCGGATCATCAGGCGATGTGGAAGCTTCCCTGAAGCTTGACATAGCAAAATTTCCGGTAGTTTTCAATGGATCCGAAATTATTAAAGAAGAATAACGCCGCCCTCAATTAACTCCGTTCCCCTCTCCTTAGAAAGCAAGTCCAGGAGGAACTTAGCCCACGTAAGCTTCTTTAGTTTTCGTTCTCTATTTCCGCCACTTTTGTACGAAGGATTCTTGAAGTCGAATCCTACAAGGCGAATCTCCCTGGAATTAAGATAATTTGCGAAAAAAGCTGCCCTGTCTCCATCCGTGAACCCGAAGAAATTGAATATATTATCAAGTGGCTGGTTCTGTGTCGTTCCAATCCTTGGCCCTGTGAATTTCCTGGACCACTCTTCTATCAAACCAATATTGTCTCCATGGGCATGTATCAAACATAGTGTCCCTGATTCATTGCATTTGAGCATGGCAGGAATGTCACCGTCAAGATCCGTAACTATTATATCCGGCATGCCAACAAGTTCAAGATAGGTATCTATCGCAGAGTCCGCAACTATTGATACTTCCCCGGTCCTCTTTTCAAGATAATTTTTCAGATCCGGCGCATTCCCAACAACGTAAGCATTCTTTCCACGAAATTTTTCCGTAATGGCAAGGCCTGAAGATGACCCAAGAATCGAGGAGAGTATCCTGGAACTTTTGAAATCCAACTCCTTTGAAAAACCAAGATCGCGAGATATACGATCATAAACAGCATTCCATTCATTCAAGTTCATTTGTTATCTGCAGGCCCATCTGGGGTGTTGCTTTCCACTTTGACATTGCTGGAAGAGACACCCTTCTCGTTGAAGTACCTGTGCACAAGTGCAGAGAGGATGGCTATTATTACTCCAAGGACAATATAGAAGACACTGAGTATCCCTGTGGTAAAAGATGTGAACAGAAGAAGGAACCGGATATAACTTATTATTCCGTAAACTATGAATGCTATGGAAGCAGAGAATGTCACTCCGAATAAGGATTTGGACACACCGCCATGTTCCCCGTTTGTGTAAAGTTCAAGGGAAAGGCCCACTTCCCTTACAAAAATGGAGGCAAGGACCCACCATGTAAAAACGCTAAGAAAAACAAGGACGCTGTTAAACGGAGAATTGACTATGGCCCTTGCAGATGCGTAACTGTATGCTATTCCAACGAATATTAAGCCAATGGCAATTATATAAGAAAGAAATAGTATCCTGGTTTCAGATGCGTAATCCCACATCCTCCCAACCATCTGCTGCGTAGATTTTCCGATCTCAAAGCCCTTCTCGAGCAGATACGCACCAATGACTATCGTAACAACGGTCAACGCGGCAATGCTCGGATCAAGGTATGTTATCTTTGCTGTCACCCAGTTATAGCTCAGGAGAACAACCGACACGACACCATACGCCAGCAGAATAAGGCCTATCGGGATTATGAACTTGTTTACAAGCCTCTTATCCTGTATAGCCCTGACAATGTAATAATATAGTGATTCAATGTTCTGGTTGTGCCTCACGATTATATGTTTGACGTACTCTATCTTCTTGAATGAGACTATCAGAGGAACGATGTAGTCATCCTCCGCTCCATCTGTTACAAGGATGACTCCGCTGTACTTATTGCCCGAGAGAAGCTGTTCAAGCTGCTTCCCAAGTTTTCTGTCGGAAACCTCACCGACATTTTTATCCCCTGTAACGAGTGCTATCTCCACATCCTCGTCTTCTTTCTTGAGATCGCGATAGTGCTTAATTGCGCCAAACAAAGCATTTGCGTCAGAATCTTCAGGGTCCACTTCCATGAGTTTTTCGGCGGCAATGTGGCAATTTTCCAATCCTACGACTGGCCCATTGAAATTCGCTTTCTCTCCGAAGTCGTTATCGCGGTCAACGTTAAGGATTAATGTCGTCATGTTGCTTTCTACCCAATTATGGTTCTGTGAACAAATCTATTTATGGAGTCCTACAATATAAAGATATCCAATTTGTATATCAAGTAGGGATGAGTTCATTTCAGACACATTTTTCTATAGTATCTCGTTTATTTTCCTCTCACACTCGTAGTTACTCCCATTTCCGGACTGATCGACATTCCCTTTTTTCCTATGGCTTAGATTCTATTTTCAGGATTTAACAGTCTCAAAATTTGTTCTAACATTAATTACAGCCAGATTCACTGCTAAACCTTGCCCTGGTTCAAACAAGGTGCTTTTCCGCCGATACCATAATTGAGGATACTACGTCGTTCACATCTGGTATCTCTCCTATTACGATCGAACTCAGCTCACTGATCCATTTTGATTTCTTCCTGTTCAAAGATTCAGCAAACTCCTCAATTGAAAATTTTCTTCCATAATATCCAAGCTTTAGATTCACGAGGTCCTTGTCAATCGTATCTCCAAAATTTCTCATGAGGAAAAAAATATCATAAACGTCGCGCGCCTTGTCCCGCGTAATTACTGCTCTAACCTTTTCTGCCTTAATCTCACTAATATCCATGACAATTGCGCTAAACGGGAGTACATCCCTGTACTGGGAATCGATCTGCATTACCTTTGGTTTCCTCAGTGTTTTTTCGCGCTTGCTAATGTCTACCTTTACTGTCAAGCCCGAAACTTCGGATGTATACAAAGGACCTTTGACCGAGAACTGGTATGTTGCTGAGGCTTCGTTTGAGGAAGTGATCTTAAACCTATTTTCGATGCCGACTAACAGTAGGTCCCTGTGCAAGGTTTCAATTATTCTCTGTTCGTCTGTCCCATACAGGTCATTGAAATCCAGATCCTCAGAAAATCTAGGTAACCTGTAGAAAAAAAATAGCGCCGTACCACCCTTAAAAATGAAGCTGTTTGCACTTCGGTAAATAGAACGCAACATCAACGTCTGTATGTAATTTTTTTCCTGCTGAAATGGCTTCAACGAGTTCAATTTGCTCAGACTTAAAATATCGCTCCTGTCAATCAAAAGTTCACCTCATTGTCGTATATTTTCCATTTGCTGACATACTTCCCCCTGAACTTATTATGGGGATTCAGTGTGTATATAACTTTAAAATCGCTTGCATCTACACTTATACCACTGTAATCCAGTAAATAAAATAGCCGTCTTTTTACCGATTCTTCCTTTACCGAGGAGACAAAACCTAATAATTTTTTAACATCAATCTGTTTCATGATATCCAGGACGTACGACAGATTAGCAATCCATGGTTTGTAAAGCATATCCAGTATTATTTTTTCTGGTTCCCCGAACACAATGTATGAATTTTCCTGTCTATGTTTTTGGTACCCAAACATCATAGATGGGTTAAAGTGAACAAAAATTATGTCCATCCCATTGAACGCCAATTTGTTCCTCCTAACAGGCGTTGCAACAAATATTTTGTCAACAGTCTGCTCCATCAAATTATTCAAATAGAGGCCGGTTGTGAATGATATATATGAAGGGTATGCTATCTGGGATGCCACTATAAAAGGATCTTCGGTTATGGATATTTTTCCTTTTTCCACACCGAGTAGCAAACCTCTCTCCTTCATACGCATAATATATTTCGGAACCGAATCTTGAGATATGCCCGCAAACCTTTGAAACTCTAGTGAATTAAATACTGCCATGCCGGATTTCCTCAGGTTTTCCAATATACTATAAATGTTCACGATCTGATAGTCTTTAATCGAATATATTTTTATCCATTAATATGGACAATTTTGTCCATTATAATGCAATTTAATATATAATCTCTGAAAAAGAACCATGGACTGCTAAGTCCGTAGAATATAGATGATAATACATGACTCTTTGTTCCAGATTTAATGGAAACCCAACAACACAGTATAATTTTAATAAATTCTCCCAATCAGTGGGACGTGAAAATTATAGCACACAGAGGATTCAGGAAAAATTATCCGGAAAATACGATCCCGGCGTTCGTAGATGCCTTCAGGATAGGGTCGGACGCTGTGGAACTTGATGTTCATTTTACAAAGGACAAAAAAATCGTCGTCTTTCATGACTTCAATCTAAAACGATTGCTTGGCGTGGATGCTGAAATAAATGATCTCGATCTCGACACGATTAAACGATACCGCTTCCCAGGAACAGACATAGCGGTGCCAACCCTGGATGAAGTCCTGTCGGAACTTGGAGAAAAGCAGATTTTTATTGAGCTAAAGACCGTTAGGGACAATGGGACGCCATGCTACCCTGATCTTCCCGCAAGGGTACTGGAACTGGTAAATGATCACGGAGCTTCAGACACTGCAAAAATCATATCCTTTAACCCACTTTCTATAGAAAGGATCAGGGAACTGTCAAGCAAGATCGAGATTGGCCTTGATGTTTCTTCGGATTCACTAAACTATTTTTCTATCGGCGATCTGCAGGAGTTTATCGACAGGCAGCATATCGACCATCTCCTTCCAGAATACACTCTCCTGAAAGGCCATAAGATGCATGATATTCATGGAACCAAAATATCTCCATGGACGGTAAACGATCCATCGGAAATATCAGCAATCAATGTGGAGCTTTACGGAATCGTTACGGACAATCCTGATAAGTTCCTAAAAAAGTAACTTCCTGAGACCGAACAAGTACAGTCTCATGAGATATTAGAAGAAAATTATTGACCCGCCAAGAAGTTAAAGCATACGCCCTTGAACACACGCTTCTTTCCAAATTGAAGGAATGAAAAAGCATTCACTTTGTAGCAAAATAACCGGCGCTTTTGGATCTTGCTACTCTCTTAACGTATCCTTTGCTCGCAAGAGTCTGCAGTGCCGCTGTGACTATGGCTTTTCCAAGACCTGATGCCTTCATGATATCGTCTGCGGATTTCAGCTTGTCCTCAGAAGTCGCACCGAGCTTCTTAATCGCATCGTAAACCTTTTTTTCGTTAGGAGTTAAATCAACCATTCCTACACCTTTTATAGAAGGAAATTAATAAACAATATATATACTATTCTGAGGTGCGCTGTTTTTACCGGATTCAAAGTACCGGAAGACCATAATGGCTAATTTTTCAGATTCCGCTCGATAAAAATACGTCAACTGCCGTCTTTGATTTCGTGAGTTTTTAATACAACTAATCTCTTAAAGTACAGGTTATATTATGTCTGGAATTGTAACGTATGGCTCATATGTCCCGATATTCAGGATAAAGCCAGAGGAAATTGCAAGGGTCTGGGGGGAGGATGCCGATTCGATCAAGAACGGTATTTATGTTTTAAGCAAGTCTGTTCCGGCCCCGGACGAGGATACGGTAACGATCTCGGTCGAAGCAGCGAGGAACGCACTCAAGAGAAAAGCCATCGACCCGAAAAGGATAGGTGCCCTGTTCATAGGCTCCGAATCACATCCATATGCTGTTAAGCCTTCTGCGACCATAGTGGCGTCGGCCATTGGAACGGATTTTTCGCTGTTCTCTGCAGATTACGAGTTTGCGTGCAAAGCAGGAACAGCGGCGATGCAGAACGTGAAAGCAATGGTTGATGCAGGGAATATAGAATACGGTTTGGCAATAGGTGCAGATACATCACAGGGGGCTCCGGGAGACGTTCTCGAATATACTGCCTCGGCCGGAGGAACAGCTTTCGTGCTGGGAAAGAAGGATGTCATAGCTGAGATTAACGATACATTGTCTGTAACCTCAGATACTCCGGATTTCTGGAGAAGGGAAGGAGAACCTTACCCAACACACGGTGAGAGGTTCACTGGTGAACCCGCCTATTTCAGGCATGTCATTTCGGCCGCGAAGATGATGATGGAGCGGATGGGCACAACGCCGAAGGACTATAACTTCGCCGTATTCCACCAGCCCAACGGAAAATTCCCGACACGCGCGGGAAAGATTCTCAATTTCACGGACGAACAGGTAAAACAGGGCCTTCTGACCCCTGTTATAGGAAACACGTATTCCGCTTCGATGATGACTGGCCTATCCTCAATACTGGATGTTGCAAAACCCGGAGACCGGATCCTGGCTGTATCCTTTGGATCGGGTGCAGGATCAGATGCGTTCGACATTACGGTAACAGAGGAAATAGAAAAGATGGACAGGAATGCAGCTCCAACAATTAAGCAGATGCTTTCCAATGTGAGATGGGTAGATTATGCGCTCTATGCAAAATTCAAGAAGAAGATCATAGTGGGTGAAGGAATTGAGTAATGTCTATATAATAGGTGCAGGTGAAACAAAATTCGGTGAACTGTGGGACAAATCGCTCAGAGAACTTGCCGTCAGCGCAGGACTCCTTGCCGTCCAGAATGCTGGCATATACTCCAAGGACGTCCAGGTGCTTTACGGGAGCAACAGCCTCTCTGGCATAATAAACAGCCAGGAGAACATCGGTGCCCTAATATCTGATTTCTCTGGCATGGCGGAAAATGACATGCCAGCGATCAGGGTTGAAGCCTCGACAGCCTCTGGGGGAGCTGCGGTCAGGGAAGCTTTCCTTGCGATAAAGTCTGGAGAATACGATGTTGCCATGGTTGGCGGTGTTGAAAAGATGACTGACATATTCGGCTCCGAGATTCTCGATCTTACAAGTTCGATACTGGACAGGGAATGGGAAGCATTTCTTGGCGCCACCCCTGCTGCCATGGCTGCCATAGTTGCCAGAAAGTACATGCGTGACTTCAACGTTCCAAAGGAAGCTTTAGCTGCCGTATCGGTAAACGATCACCTTAACGGATCAAAGAATCCGGACGCGCATTTCAGGAACAAGATCACGATGGAGCAGGCAATGGCATCCCCGCAGGTGGCGGAGCCTCTCAACCTGATGGACTGCAGCCCGATAAGCGATGGTGCCGCTGCAGTAGTGCTCGCGTCTGAGGAATTCATGAAGAAGAACAAGCTGGAAGGAATCAGGATCATAAGTTCGGCGGAGGGTCAGGATTATCTTGCCGTGCACAGCAGGAGATCCATGTACACGCTTGAATCTGCAAAGATAGCCTCGAGAAAGGCGCTGGAAAAGGCAGAAATGAAGAATGACGATCTTTCTTTTGTCGAACTTCATGACTCTTACAGCATATACGGCCTTCTTGAACTCGAGGATCTGGGATTTGCTCCAAAGGGTAAGGCGAAGGATCTTGTGGAAAGCGAGATAAAGCTCAATGGAAGAATCCCGATGAACCCATCGGGAGGACTCAAGGCCAAGGGCAACCCGTACGGTGCGTCGGGGGTTGGCCAATTCTTTGAGGCATTCATGCAGCTCAAGGGAAAAGCAGGTGATCGACAGGTCAAGGATGCAAGGACTGCTATGCTCCACAGCATGGGTGGAACCGGTTCCACATCAGTTGTACACATAGTGGGGGTGGACTGATGGGAGAGCTATCAAGGTTCTGGAGAGAATCAGAAAAAAGATACAGGCTTCTCGGCGTGAAGTGCGGAAACTGTGGAAGGGTGTATTTTCCTGCAAGAGACATTTGTCCGAAGTGCCATCGTGAATCTATCGGAAAGATGAAGGAAATACAGCTCTCAGGAAAGGGAGAGATCGTGTCGTTCACCGTTGTGCATGATGCGCCAACTGCATTCACAAGGCAGAGGCCATACACGCTTGCAATAATAAAGCTCGATGACGGTCCGATGATCACAGGGCAGATCGTTGACAGCGATCCTGGCGAGGTTGAGATCGGTAAGAGAGTGCGATCTGTATTCAGGCGTGTCTCCCAGGAGGGGGATTACGGGATCATAGAATATGGATACAAATTCGTTCTTGATGGAGCATGATATTTCCACCGACGGAGAATCCGTGACCCAGGCGATCGGATTTTAAATAATGCTTAAATAAGTATCTTGTCATCGCCCATTGAGATGTCAGCGAGCCAGAAAACAAACCATCAGGGTAATTCAGCAAATAAGGATCTGGATAGAATACTAAGCTCCAGGTTCTTTTTCTACGTATTTCTGGCAAGTTTTTCCATAGTTTTTATCTTTCTCATATTTTCCAGCTTGCAACTGTTTAGTGTTGAGTTTAGCCGTTACCTCTCGGAATACATAGCACCGTACTTCTGGATATTCCTGCTGTTCGTTGGCAGGCAGAGCATGACGGTACCGCATCTTTACGTTCCGATGCCTGGAGTCACCGTTTACAACCTTGCCCTGGTAATGATGATCCTTTACGTAGTGTTCTTCGCGGTCATTCTCGTAACATCGTTCCTGAAGAAACAGGATAGGGCTCTGGACAGGAACTCAGCGTTGTTTTACGGAGCAATGACAACGTTCGGCCTTTTCCTCTCCCTCGTCGTGATCGCCGTCGAGAGACACTTCGGTATACCCATAGGCGGCGGTAGTGTTGTGAATAGTTCTGAAAAATACCTCAGTTACATCAGCCTCATATACGCACCATTCGTGGAGGAGCTTGGCTTCAGAATCATTCCTCTCGGGATTTATGCCATGGTTCTTGTTTCCCTTTACAGACCGTTCAAGAAGGATGTTCTTCTTTCGTTCTTAGCTCCGGGATACGTTCGCAGGAAGTACGGGCTCAAGCTTGGATGGGTTGGATATTCCCTGATAATAATAACTAGCGCTGCCTTCGGATATGCGCATGTGCTCTTCGGTGCCTGGGATTGGGGAAAATTCCTACAGGCCGCCCTGATCGGCGTCATTCTCGCCTTTGGCTACCTAGAGTTCGGGGTATTTGTGGACATCCCCATGCACTGGTTCTACAATGGCGTTCTAACGCTAAACTATATAGCTCCCGGGACAAGTCCGTTTATCGACATCGCTTCGTTCTGGTTCATATTTTCCGGCATTATCGCCACGGTATTTCTTATCCTGTTCCTTGTAAACAGAGTATCATCCAGAACTGGAAAGACTGCCACTATTTCCCCCTGATGACTCTTTTCCCTGATATTCTGTATTTTCCAGAGAGGATGAGGGCTATGGCCTCAACAATCGATTCATGCTCGAGAGTGCTGAGGCGATCGGCAAGTGATTCCTCTGTGTCATCGTCCTTCACCGTCAAGGCTTTCTGTACAATTATGGGACCGCCGTCCACGTCTGATGTGACGAAATGCACTGTACATCCTGTTATCCGAGCACCGCTTTCAAGCACTGCCTTGTGCACCCTGCTTCCGTAGAATCCTTTGCCACCGAAACATGGAAGAAGGGCAGGGTGAAGGTTTATTATCTTCTCCGGAAGGCGGTCGACCATCCACTTGGGAAGTATCTTCATGAATCCTGCAAGGACAACAAGATCTGGCTTGACCTGATCTATGATCCCGTAGACTTGACGGAAAAAACTTTCACGATCGTTTTTGTCAAACGGAACGATCTTAGTTTCTATGTTGTTCCGCTTAGCGATATCTACCGCACCGCATTCGGGATTTTCTGTAACCAGCATCGCTATTTCTGCCATGAGTCTGTGCTCTTTTATGCTGTAAATGATCGCCCTAAAATTCGTACCGTGTCCGGATGCCATAACAAGGATCTTTTTCATGATCTACGCGCATCGTATTTTATCCACAGTCATAAAATGTTCGCAGGCAGATCAAACGGATGCTAAAATGAAGGTGAGGTCACGAAAAAGAGCAGCAGCCTCGATTCCTAGACTGGGGATTTGCCAAAGATAAGTGTGAACGTTGAGTGAACGAAGGAGATGGACTCAACTTTTTATATATTCTAAGTATCAGTTCAAAGAGAGAACATCGGGATCATGGCTCTCGAGCTTGTTTCGCTTTACAGTAATGGGCGTGAGACAGAATAATCCTGGCCAAGAGAGGAAAAGTTAAGATGATAGATATCTGGACGGAAAGGTACAGGCCAAAAAGCCTATCCGAGATCGTCGGACAGAAGGAAGAAATAGCCAAGCTCAAATCGTTTGTCACGCACAAGGAGCTTCCGCACCTGATATTTGCTGGCCCTGCCGGTACCGGAAAGACGACAACAGCCATAGCCATAGCGATAGAGCTTTTTGGAGAGGACTGGAAACAAAATTTCATGGAACTCAACGCATCCAACGAGAGGGGGATAGATGTTATAAGGGAGAACGTGAAGAATTTTGCGAGGCTACTATCCTCGAATCCCGTTGGTTTCAAGATCATTTTCCTGGACGAGGCTGATCAGTTGACGCAGGAAGCTCAGGCAGCCTTGAGACGGACCATGGAGATGTATTCATCCACCACCAGATTCATACTGTCGTGCAACTACTCCACTCAGATCATACCGCCCATACAGTCAAGGACTGTTGTAATGAGATTCAAGCCGCTATCAAATGAAGATATAAAGGGCAGGCTAAAATACATATGCGAAAAGGAAAAGATTACACTTTCCGAAGACAGTGCGGATGCAATAGCCGATCTTTCGGACGGAGACATGAGGAGAGCCATAAACATTCTGCAGACAGCAGCCTCTTCTGGGGAGATATCTGCAAAGAATATTTACGAGATTTCTGGTCTAGCGAATCCGAAGGATTTTCAATCGATTCTCTCAAAGGCACTTGCCGGGCAGTTCGATGACGCCAGAGATGGCATAGATTCGCTCCTGATGTCCAGAGGATTATCCGGATTTGACATAATCCGTGGCCTGCACAGCGCAATAAGGAATGAGAGAATACAGGCGAAACAGAAGCTGCAGGTTATAATGGCACTCGGAGAAGCCGAATTCCGGCTGGTTGAGGGTTCAAGCGAGAGGATCCAGCTTGACGCTCTGCTTGCAAAACTTACTTACATTGGCCAGGAATACAGTTGAATTTTTAAACTGCACTGATCTTTTATTTTCATTAGAAGTAGTCATCAAGACTCTTTTCGATCCTCTTCTCTTTGGATTCCGCTTTTCCCTCGTTCTCTTTCGTGTTATTCATTTTGGATATGTTCCTGTTCATCTTGGTTTCCTTCTTAAGGCTGGACATGTAATATCCTATGTCCCTGGTCCCTTCATTGAGAAGGATCTTGACAGATCCTGCATGTGTCCTTCCCGTCCTTCCTCGTCGCTGAATGCTCCTGATCTCAGAGGGCACTGGTTCATAGAATATCACAAGATCTGTTGATGGTATGTCCAGACCCTCCTCGGCAACACTTGTAGCCACCAGGACGTTGTATATTCCGCTCTTGAATTTCTCTATGATCTCTTCCTGAATCTTCTGCGACATCCCCTGATCGGATGTTCTTGATGACTGGCCAACGAATCTTACTGGTTTTATCAACCTGGAGTTTTTGGTAAGATATTCCACAACGATATCAGATGTTTTCCTGAAGTGAGTAAATATGATTATCCTGGACCCCGGGTTTTTCCGGATCTGATCTTCGCACAGCCTGAGAGTCATGTACACTTTTGGATTCGTCAGATGTTCGTCTATAAAGGTCTTCATCCTGATTCTCAACTCAGCAAACTCTGCGAATTTGGAAAGAATTGACACTGTCCTCTGGATGGTCTTTTCTTCGCTTTCAAGCATCTCGTTCAGGTAATCATAAGCGATTTCTATACCCTGTGTCTCGAGATATTCAGAAAGATAATCCAGGCGAATGAGAGCCGTGAGATACGGAATGATCCTGAATATAGATTTGTCTCCATCCTTTGCCTTCTGCACCAGTATCGGAATAAGTTTTGCCAGTTCGCTTCTTGAGACTTTCGTTGAATTCAGTATGCCCATCTCTTTTAAGCGTGAGGAAATTTTGTTGCTTATCTCTCTTATAATGCCTGAAAGCTCGATCTCCTCCTGAGATCTCTTCAGCCTTATGGTTTCTATGTTTATGCCGCCAAAATATTTTTTGACATCCAGATCATTCTCGTTCTTTATCTGTACGTTTGTTATTCCCAATAAAGAAATGACTTCGTTCAGTTTCTCCTTGTTCCACCCCGGACTTGCGGTTATTGCCAGAATTAATTTTTTCCGGGCTTCCAGGTAGTTTTTTGCTATTTCAACATAGGCGTAATTTCCCGTTGTCCTGTGTGCCTCATCAAAGACGATAAGACCGAACCTTGATAAATCGTAAAGGCCATGCCTGAGATCGTTTAGGGCAACCTGAGGAGTTGAAACGACCAACTTGCTTGTGACCCATGATGCTGAGCGATCTTCGTCCCCAACTTCCCCTGTGAATTCAGATATTTCGTTTTCTTTCAGATCCAAAAGTGTTTTTAACGTTCCGAAATGCTGGTGTATAAGTGGTCTCGTTGGAGCCAGGAACAGTACCTTTTCCCCCTTTCCGTTGATCACGTAATTTGCAACCATTGCGGCAATTACTGTTTTTCCGAGACCTGTCGGTAAAACAATCAACGTGTTCTGCTCTTTTGCAGAATTGAAGAGATTGATCTGGTATTCCCTTGGTTCTATGTTCCCCCCGGGAAGCAAATTCATTCTGATTTATCGCAAACGGATATTAAAACGAAATTGTCTTAGGAACAAATTAAAGCGTGAGGCCAAAAAATTCAAAAATTAAATGCTCTCCTCTCGTTTGAAACCCAAGAATTTGGAATAGAATAATGTAGTTCTACATAATTCCTGACAGGAAACCATAAACGGGCCGGTAGATCAGCGGTAGATCGCCTGCTTCGCAAGCAGGAGGTCTCGGGTTCAAATCCCGACCGGTCCATTTAATTTATTAATAGAATATTTTTTACTTCTGTATTCTTGTATTCTCATTGCCCTGAGACTGGAACAGGAACCGCAGTTTGGTAAGCCATTGAGATGCAAGCTCCACCGACTATGGCAGCTCAGAATCGGCTCTTTCAGAGTTTGGTATGAAATAAATTAGGAGTAAAAGTAAGTGATTCTTAGAGCAATTCTTCACAAAGACGAAGCGAAGAAATATTATTAGAGTTCTTTCAGGAAATCTCTAACGTTTCTGACTTTTCCATTCTGTATATCTTGCTCACTTTTTTCAAGCTGATCCATTACATACTCATTCTCAAGAGTCTCAACTGTAGCCTCAAGGCTATCCAGATCGGACTTTGGTATGCTTACTAGCCTTGACTGTTTCTCTCTGGTCATAATATGACTCTTTATTCTTTCAGATTTTAATACCTTTTGGTATGCTCAGGCTCAAATTCACCCCGACTTCGCTATTTACTCTGTGTCCTCCGCTCAGTGCGGAATTACGGGGATATGAGGGGCCTCGCACCGTGCTGTTCTTCAACTATTCAAGGAGCAATAACTGCACGGCACTGCGACCATACCTTTTTAGAAAAGGTAGGTAAAAATTAACTTTTATGCGATGTTTAGGAGAAATCAAACACCTATCATTACAGGGGGAACAAAAAGTAATAGTTATTAGCTATATCTTACTAGACAATAATGAAAATGCAGGGAGGAAATAGTATGAAACCTACAAATAGAAAATTAGTCAGATTGCTTATCGAAGACTTTGGCCCAATAGAAAGAGCAGACCTAGAGCTAGGGGATTTCACAGCTATAATAGGTCCTAATTCCTCTGGAAAAACATTCATAATAAATCTTGTTGACAGACTGATGGCTTTTGCCTCCACTACATACATGTTTACAATTTCAAACATCGTTTTCAGGGGCGTAGAGGAGATATTGGTTAAAAAGGAGAATAAAGGATATCCAATAAGTATAAACATGTCAGAATATCCAGAAGACGACATCAATCAGGTTGTTGATTATGTTATTGAGAATCTTGGCAAAATAGGAAATCAACAGAACATTGGTTTAGGAAATGTTTATGGCCAACTCTTCCGATATTTTCAGACAGATCCTAAAAATCTTATTCGATTCGGAAGAGACCGAGCAAGAATAACAGCCTACTTTGAACAAATGAAAATAAACATTACTATTTCACATGACAAGGGCCCCTCAATTGAATTCCTGCCTTATCGTGAATTTCTAATAAACTACGTAAAAGGATTCACAGTTAATTTCATGGGAAGTGGCGGAGGTTCATACGGCAGTTCATTCCAATCGCAGCAATTACGAAGTGTTCTCATACCCACAGAAAGGCTATCTGTTCTTGTGACCATGCCAAACATTATAGAAGACCTTGCGAAATCTAGGGGCCTACAAAACTTATTTCCGATTCTGCCTCAAGCCCAACCAAATCAAGCAAGTAAGCTATCGCTAATAGAATTTATGTCAAATTACCTAGGTGCCATCCAGTTCATAACAACAAGTAAGAAAGAAATCTCTAGAAACGCTTCTGATTTAATTATGGGTAATTTAACTCTGGATTTTAATTTACCATTTTTCATTAACTTCAGGTTGGGTGAAAACAGTTTACCCTTACACCTAATATCTTCCGGAACTTTACAACTGATCCCACTGGTTGTTCTAGCAGAATCTGATCTTAACAATGCTCTTCTAATCGAAGAGCCCGAAATAAATCTACATGCCAACAAACAGGTCGAGGTTGCCGAATACCTTTGGAACCTTGTTGAAGAAAGAAATAAAACTATACTTGTTAGCACACACAGTGATTATTTTGTGATGAGATTAGCACATCTATCTAAAGATAATAAGAGCAAGATATTGAGAGTTTATTTGTTGAACGAGGGTCGTACCACTCCCCTAAACATTAATAAAAAGGGGGAAATCGAAGAAATAGTAACAATTGGGAGGGTAATGAACAAACTCCTTTTAGAAACATAACATGGTGATTTCATTGTCGAATGAATGTCATGTCTATGCAAATAACGGGATTGTGTCATTTCTTTACGATAGACCCGAGTGTAAACCGAAAGGAAGCGGTGAAAACAGATGCGATGTAATACTAATAGAGTCCTCCGAGATTAAACGACTCTGGATAATAGAATGCAAAGGAAGGGTAGACAGCAGTGCTGCAAGTAAAGCTATCACTCAAATTGAAAAATGTATAAGCGTAATTCGCAATGTAAATGGCTGGGAAATAAAAAAGTGTGTTATTGGTGACTCTTTCAGACATGAAGCGGCTCGATTATTGGAAAGTAAAAAAATATCGCATATTGAATTCAAGGACAGCAGAACTGAGGAGAGGATAAAAAAAGTAGTAGAAGCAGTCAAAAAAATAAAGGGTTATTGAATTTTCAGATGAAATCGAGAGTATTCGCTTCTATGAAAAAAGTTCGTTAGGCGAACCTCTCATCCTTTTCTTCTTTATAAAGTTCATCACCTCATAGAGTTTCTTTATCAGGGAGGGATTCTGTGCCCTTACGCGCATGGAATTCATCTTTCTCTCTGTCAAGGCATCGATCTCGTCAACGAAATCCTCGTCTTTCTTCAGCATTGTGTATATCATTTCAAGCAGTATTCTGGCTATTGCAACTATCGCCCTCTTCTTTCCGATCCTGCGTACAATGCTGAGGTATTTCGATTTCAATCTTTTTGAGTGCTTGATTACGATG